>NQJG01000064.1 GCA_002256465.1 Methylococcaceae bacterium NSP1-1
CCCTGCGCGATCACGGCAATACCGTCATTGTCATAGAACACAATCTGGACGTGATTAAAACAGCCGACTGGTTGATTGATATGGGACCTGAAGGCGGTGACGGTGGGGGAACACTAGTTGCCGAAGGCTCACCGGAACAGGTTTCTGAAAATGAGGCTTCGCATACGGGAATGTATTTAAGGCGGTTTTTTGAATAATGGATATGGAAAGAACCAAATAAGTTACTGACATTCCCCGCGACTAAAATCCACGAAAGACTCAAAAAATGGAGGAGGCAGTTGGCATAGAGAAGGGCCATGAAGGATACGCATCGCATAATTTTAATGAGATTGGGGTGGGACTTGGAAAAATGGTCCACGATACCTACCTTATCTTGATTTGTTGTTCGGATGCGAGCCTTGACGCGCGTTTCACCCTCTGGCCCGAAACCGGCTGGATTTTAGCCAAAATGAGAATTGCTGGCATGTCCTCAAAACAGCCTGTCAGTTGAAAGATTGTTATAATGAATATTGTAAACAAGTTACCCAACCGGGCAAAATACCCCCGTTTATTTTATTAAAATTTTAGGTACAAAGGAGCAATCGGTTTTGACAAAAGTGCAGGATATTATGAGTCCGATGACCTCATCGGAAAAACGTGCAACATGGTCTTTAGCAAGCATTTATGCCTTGCGTATGCTCGGCTTGTTCTTGATTTTGCCGGTATTGTCGTTATTTGCCGAACAACTTGAGGGTTCAACACCCTCATTAATCGGAATGGCCATCGGTATTTATGGTATTAGTCAGGCAATTTTGCAAATTCCTTTTGGCTTAATGTCAGATCGATTTGGCAGGAAAAGAATCATTATTATTGGCTTGATGCTGTTTTTGATTGGCAGTGTGGTTGCAGCTGTTTCAAACAGTATTTACGGCGTTTTATTGGGGCGGGCCATACAAGGGTCAGGAGCAATAGCCGGACCTATAATGGCTTTGGTGGCAGACCTGACTCAGGAAGTGCATCGCACTAAAGCGATGGCGTTAATTGGTCTGAGCATCGGCGTATCTTTTGGTGTTGCAATTACCGCCGGCCCGGTAATTGCCGGACTTATCGGCGTTCATGGGATATTCTGGCTAATTGCCGGACTGTCATTGCTAGCTATCTGGGTCATTCGTTATAAGGTGCCCGATCCACAGCTATCTAAAACACACCGTGATGCAGAACTTGTTCCTGGGCAATTTGTTAATATATTAAAAAACAGAGAGTTATTGAGGCTGGACTATGGTATTTTTATTTTACATGCCATTTTAACGGCCAGTTTTGTTGTTCTGCCCTTATTAATGCGTGATGCCGGTTTACTGCCTGCTCTGCACTGGAAGGTTTATCTGCCGGTTTTCATAGTCTCAATGGCCGCCATTATTCCGTTTGTTATTTTGGCAGAAAAAAAACGCAAGATGAAACCGGTTTTTATCGGTGCAATTGCCGCACTAGTTTTGGCTGATCTGGGTTTGATGCAGTTTCATGCTACTTTGTCCGGAATAATTGGCTTCCTCTGGTTGTTTTTTACCGGGTTTAATTTGTTGGAAGCAACATTACCCTCATTAATCTCTAAGACCGCACCTGGAGATTTAAGGGGTACGGCGATGGGTGTTTATTCAACCTGCCAGTTTTTGGGTGCAGGTATTGGGGGCGGTGTAGGAGGCTGGTGTTATGGAGAATTTGGCGCTACGGGGGTATTTTTATTTTGCGTCGCCGCAGCAGCAAGCTGGTTACTGATATCCTTAAGCATGAAACCGCCACGCTATTGGGCTAATCTGCTTATTTCATTGGAAAGCCTTAACGAAAATGAAGCCAATAAGTTTGTTGCCGAGATTTTAAAAATCATCGGTGTCGAAGAAGTTACTTTGAACAGGGACGAATTCGTGGCTTATCTTAAAGTAGATAATCAGCAGTTAGATAGAGATCAATTACAAGGTGTGATTACACAATATCTCAACACATAACCCTGATAGGGTTCGTTCTGACCACCAATAATCCAGTGACTTAAACCAACACCTGTCCAATGGCAAATGCACCCAAATAAGCCACCGTAAAATAAAGCACAGATAAGGCTAAGCCGGCGGGAACATTGATAGAGAGGGTTTTTCTAAAAATATAAGCTATCAGCGTAAATTCCCATAAAAACAGTAAACCCATAGTATAATAGCTTAAAAGATCTTCAGTGACGGTTAGCCAGATTAATACGGGGATGACGAAAAGAGAAACTATATTTGCGCAAAATATAATGGCTGTTGTTACTTGTACGTAGGCATACAAGGTCTTATTTAAACGCAGAATAAACCCGATAAATATAAGCGTTAATAGTGTTTCTATACTGACTTCAGTGAATGACTCGAAAGGGTCGTCAGTCATATTCGCTTGCATAAAATATTCAACAATAAAATAGAACAATAGATTTTGTTGAAAAAAACTCATTGATCTTGTTAACTCAACCGGGTTGTGTTTAAACCAGCATAAAGGCAAATATTGTCTTAAAATTTCAATAGTTAACATGGTATGTTTAGTCAAGTCATGGGAGTATGTAACGACTAGATGCTCTTTATATCCTGTAAATATTTATTAAAGTTTCGATAAATCGAGATAGGGTGTGTGGGTTTGTTCTTTATCCTTGGTGAGGATTTGTTCGCTATAAGAGCCAAAGTTATCATTCAGTGATTGCACGAGTTCTTTGGTTTTCTCGGTTAACTGCATTAAACGTGCTTTAATTTTTTTATTCCAACCAGCCGGTTCGGAAACTGGCAGCAGCATGCGTGTAAATGTTAGATTTTTCTCAAAAAGATTGGCCAGATTTTCCATTAAATGTAATTCTTTCTGTCTTTGATTCATCTTATTGATGATTAATTTTGCTTGTAATTTGCTGATGAGTAAATGAACGGGCACCATTATTGCCAACAGAATGACAAGTATAATTGGTCCAATAATGGGGTCGATTAAAAATTCTAAAATTCCTATATTTATTTCAGCAAAAATTGCCAGAACTGCAATTAAGCAAAGAACAAACAGGCTGGATATGTTGACGCGTTCTTTCCATAGAGCAATGCCTTTTTTTACCTCCGGTATTACCACGTCTTCAAGCTCGCGTATGTTTTTTTCAAGCGAATCCAGAACACGATAGGAGCGGTCATAGGCAACATTGGCCATACGCTGGTCTATTTCAGAGAAATCAACTTTGCTTAAAGGATTTATGCTGTTTTGCTGATTAGGTACAATAATAAATTGTCCGGTATTCAAGCCCATTGAGGCTAGTTTCCTTTGCCATGAAGTAATAATTTCATTGGTTTTGGCTGGATTGAGCGCTGCTAAAGGCTCATCAATCAGGTAGACAAATTTATTGGAGTCCTGGTGAATGGTAATTAGCTGTACTAATTCATCGAGCATTGGCGATGCTGACTCAAATACATCGGTGAAAACTAAAATCAGATCAGAGTTTTCAACGATATGTTTTGTCAACATTGAATTAATCGAATTTGTTGGCACAGCACTCATATTGGGCGAATCGATGAATAGCTTGCCTTTAAGACGTTCACTGCTGATAGTTTTTAATTCCAGGTAAGAATTAATACGATTGCCTTCACCTTTTTGCAGTTGCTCAATTCTTCTGCTGATTTGATAAAAGGGGTAGCGAGGGTCAACATCCAGTGCTGTGCCGGGTAAGGTCGCCGAGTTGGTTTGGCTGTTATGCAGTAGAACAGTAAATTTGTGGCTGGAAGGTTGAATACCGGAGACTAGCTGCTGCGCACCTAGATAGCTGTTAATAAATCTGGATTTGGCACTTGAATTACCCCCAATCAAACTAATTATTGGCCACCATGAGTTTTTACAGGCAGTCGTATCATCCATTTCTATGAGCCCAAGATCGTATTCAATTTGATCAAGATCATGAAAGACTTTTGCTGACTTAAGCAGCACAGGGTTATCATTCGCGAAGTGTTTTTCAAGGTTGACCAAGTATTTGCTTGCTGTCTTTTCAGTCATCAGTTTGACCCCGTGTTTACTGAATTTAATAGATATAAAGCTGTTGGAGTATACACCTAACGAAGTTTTGATAATACAAAAAACAGGGGAAATATTAAAGCAATTTTATTGCTGTAAATCGATATATATCTAACTGTTCGTTGTTTTTTTCGTACTCAATTAAGCTGGATTTATAGTATATTAGCATTTTGGTTAATAAACTTTATGCAGGAGTAAAATGACAAAATGGAATACAAGTTGGGTTAATTTTCCTCGCTTAATGCTGATGTCTATTACGCTAATGTTGTCAGGTTGCGTTATGCCTTTTTCAGGAGGCTATGGCGCAAAGGGTCAGTCCCAGGAAGAATTTACGCGATATGTGGAAGGCGTGTTTCGATTGCAAAATAGCATGACCAGCGAGGTTATGTTATTGCAGGAAAATGATGACGCTAAAAATCATGATGCTTTATTAGAGGCCGAGCAGCATATGCAAGAAGCATGTGCTCCTCTTAATGAATATGTTTCTCGTGATATTGATGGTTTAAACATTGGGCTTTTTTTGCGTAGGCGCGTTGAGAAATCTGCTATTGATTGCGAACAGACAGCTCAAAAAGTCAAGTCGTTATTGGGCCACTGAAACAGCACACCACTATGCCGACAAGGCCGGCAGCCATATTTTTAGATAACTGATTTCTCGTTTATACCCTGGACAACCATGATCAGGAAAAGGAAAGTACGTCTTTCATTTTCCTGGATAATGACAACATCTTCAACTAATGTGTTGGTTAATTAAACAATCCGTTCACCCTTGGCAAGTTTGGGCAAATTGCCTTCCAAACCCATTGCACTGCGCATGACTTTATTTTTAGCGGGCAAAATTCGTTCGGCCAGTCCCAAGCCCAGATTGCGAATAAACTTTACGGGTAATACTTCATTACTGAACACCCGGTAAAAAATATCCATTACAGTCATCATTTTAAGATTTTCATTTCGGCGCAACTTTTCATAGCGTTTTAAAACTGCTAGATCACCGATCTCAAGACCCTTTTTCGCCGCATCGATCAGTACCTCACCCAATGCGGCCGCATCCAGCAAGCCGATATTGACGCCCTGCCCTGCCAACGGGTTAATCATGTGCGCCGCGTCGCCAACCAGAACCACGCCGGGTTTAACATAGTCCTGTGCATGTTGCCGTTTCAGGGGAAAGCTTGCAAAGCCCAATACCTTGTTCACTTTGCCCAGACAATCCGGGAATGCGGCAACCAGTTCATCCCTCAGCGCTTCATGTGACAAAGCTTTTAAGCGATTCACTTCATCCGGGGAGTTATACCAGACGATAGATCCGTAATTTCCCGTCAACGGCAAAAACGCCTGAGGTCCGCTGGGTACAAAGCGTTGCCAGGTTATATCCTGTTGGCCGTAAGCCGTTTCAATATAGATGCAACCAGCACCTTGGCAGACAATAGGCGCCCGTCTCCCAGTTCCACTTCACTGGCATGACCGGCAGAATAATTGATCTTGTTAATCGTGGCTGGACAGATCAGCTCAACATTGTCGAATTCCTGCAGGCGATCCAATAAGGCCAATTGGGTCACCCTGTTTTCTACGATGTAACCCAACTCAGGATAATCGATGTCATCACTGCAAAACTCGGTATCTCCCGCCGTTTCCCAAACGCGCATCCTGCGAAATGGACAAAATCGCCGACTGACGACACCCTCCCAGGCTCCCACGGTTTCAAGTATATTTTTGGACGCAATACTAAGAGCTGAAACCCGCAAATCATGGGGCTGATCAGGAGTAAAAGCCGGCGGCGGCGCGCTTTCGATAACAGCGATTTTTAATGGACTACCGCCCAGGCAGCAAGCAACCGCAGCTCCGACCATGCCACCGCCTACAATTACAACATCAAATTTTTCTTTCATCATCACTCAACCAAAAATTAACTCAAATTGTACTTAAAATATTAAAAAGTTGTGCTGATACTTATGCTGTCAAAATGACAATTTAAAGAAATATCCAATGATAATATTCAAGCATCTAAACAAAGAAGAAAGATACCATATTTATTTAATGATTAGGCAAAATACATCCATTAGCATCACGGTTAAATGAATCCGATATCGTCTCTTAATATCAACCGTCACTTTTAAGCCTGTACAGGTTTTGGCTTTCTCCATGAGATATTTGGCTATGTCCTTAAGAGCATCATCACTCTGTACGCAAAGCTTCCAAAGGCTCCAGACGAGCCGCTTTCATAGCAGGGGCAACACCGGCGACTATACCAATCAGTAATACGACCATAAATGCCATAACGATATAGGCCCAGGCCATTTGCACAGGCAAGTCCGGTAGCGCTATATCAAGAATTTGAACAATCGACATGCCCAGTAACACGCCGGAAATTCCACCGGCCGCACTCAGCGCCAGCGCTTCGCATAAAAACAGCTGAAAAATAGTCCGTCGTTCAGCGCCTAAAGCGCGCAGTAAACCAATTTCGGAAATCCTTTCAGAAACGGCAATAGTCATGATAGTCAGTATACCGACTGAGCCGACCAATAAGGAAACACTGCCTAAAGCGGCTACTGCCAAAGTCAGAATATTCAAAATCGAGTCCATTTTTTCCAGCATTTGATTCTGTGTGATAAGGGTAAAATCTTCCATTCCATGCCGGGAAATTAATAATCTTTTAATGGAATTTTGTACCGTTGTAACAGAAGCACTGCCTTTATACAGCAAATCAATTTCCATCAGGCTTTCTCGATCGAACAGTTCCAATGCCTTAGTCGCCGGAATGTAGATAGTGTCATCCATATCAAAGCCCAGTAACTGGCCTTTTTTTTCCATCACACCAATAACCCGATATCTGTCACTACCGATTCGAATACGTTTACCTAGCGGACTATGAGCGCCAAACAACTCAGTTGCCAGTTTATTGCCCAAAACCGCAAAGGCCCGCGGATTACCCTGCTCTCCGGCAGGCAAAAAACGCCCGCTGATGGTTTTAATTTTCCATACTTCAGGCACGGCAGCGCCAACGCCTAAAACTGTAGTCCGTCGTTGTTTGTTTTCGGCTTCAATGCGCGCATTGCCCTGCACTACCGGCACAACCGCTATAATATTTTCAAGCTTACTCATGCTGGCTGCATCAGCTAAACCCAAGGGTCGGACTGTGCTTATCGTTGCGCCTGATAAACCAAAAGTGCTTTTCTTGCCAGGGGTGACAGTCACCAGATTAGTGCCGAACTGGGTGAATTCGGCCAGTACAAAAGTATGGATACCGCGCCCTATCGAGGTCAAAATAACCACGGCAGCGATGCCGATAATTAACCCCAGCGCCGTTAACGATGAACGCAGCTTATGGCTGATAACTGTCCGGAATGACAATAAAATTAAATCGGGAGCGCGCATGCTTATCTTTTGCTCAATGCCGCAACCGGATCAAGTTGAGCCGCTTTTCTGGCCGGTAATACGCCAAACACCAAGCCTGTAAACAATGAAACACCCAATGCTGCAAGCAATGCCCAACCCGGAGATTGAATAGGGAAATCGGGGTAAACGGCCTCCAATGCGGCAATGGTAACTTGTCCCAATAATACTCCCAACAATGCACCTGCCAGCGATAACATCGCCGCTTCGGTTAAAAACAGCCAGTGTAATTGGCGTTTGGTTGCACCCAATGCTTTTAGTAAACCGACTTCAGCGGTTCGTTGGGTGACGCTGACTAACATGACATTCATGACAAGAACACCGGCGACAATGAGACTGATCCCGGCAATGCTGACTACGGTCAACGTCAAAGCCGTTAAAATTTTGTCGAAAGTACTGACTACACTATCCTGAGTGATGATGGTGATGTCATCTTCGCCTTCATGGCGGGCTTTTATAATGCTTTTGATTTCATCAACGGCCTGGTACATCGACTCTTTTGATTTGGTTTCGATCAAAATCCGAAATAACGAATGGGTATCAAATAAAGCCTGTGCGGAAGCAACCGGAATAATCACCATTTCATCAAAATCGACACCGATAGACTGCCCTTCCGACGCCAACACTCCGATCACCCGAAAACGCCTGTCATTGATCCGCAGCCACTGGCCAAGAGCCGGTTG
>NQJG01000291.1 GCA_002256465.1 Methylococcaceae bacterium NSP1-1
ATTTGATATAGAGAAAAATCATCACCTTGCTTGCTTATGAGTTTTTTGGATAAATGCTAAATATAAAAGAGGAAACCGATAAATTTGTTATTTTTGCCGATATTCCCGGTGTCAAGCCGGAAGATATTGAAGTCAGTATGGAAGGTGGCGTTTTGGCAGTAAAAGGCAAAAAGAATAATCATAACTACATGATTGTGGACAGTCAGGTAGATGAAAACCTTCAGTGATCGATCAGAAATGAATCTTGAATCTGAAAACGTCAGTATTCAAATTTATGTAAAGGGTAACGATAAAGGAAAAAATAGTATGCAGGATATCAATATTGTTAAGCTTTTAAGACGTTCATTGTTGTTCATATCTCTATTGGTTATCCATTATTTATTTATATTCCTGCCAGTACTGGAGTTTTTTTTACTTTACCTTATTATTGTTAAACCTAAATGGTTTGAGGATTTTTAAGCCCTAAACAGTCATAAATATGTAATCGGGTAAACACGACAACATGCAGTATAAAGATTACTACAAGATAATGGGGTTATCCCGGGATGCTAATAAGGATGAAATCAAACGTGCTTATCGTAAACTGGCTCGTAAATATCATCCCGATGTCAGCAAGGAAAAGGACGCCGAGGCCAAGTTCAAGGAACTCGGAGAAGCTTATGAAGTGCTCAAGGATCCTGAAAAAAGGGCGGCTTATGATCAGTTAGGTACCCATTGGAAAGCTGGACAGGATTTCAGACCGCCGCCAAACTGGAATGAAGGTTTCGAATTTAAAGGCGGTGGTTTTACCGGCGGAGATGCCGGAGCCTTTAGTGATTTTTTTGAACAATTGTTTGGACGCGCAGGATTCAGTGCTGCCGAGAGAGGGCAATATGGCTTCCATGCCCGAGGACAAGACAGTCATGCAAAAATTTATATTGATCTGGAAGACAGTTTTCATGGAGCAACTCGCAATATTTCCCTGAGCACCCCTGAAATGACTGCACAAGGCCAAGTGCAGGTTAAGCATAGAAGCCTGAATATCAAAATCCCCAAAGGCATCAAGGCGGGCCAACACATCAGGTTGGCAGGTCAGGGTAGCCCGGGGGCAGGTAGTGGCCAATCGGGTGACTTGTTTCTTGAAATAGCTTTTAACAACCACCCGCTTTATCGGGTTTTAGAAACAGATGTTTACCTGGATCTGCCTGTCGCTCCATGGGAAGCAGTTCTAGGGGCAAAAGTCAAAGTACCTACACCGGAGGGTATTGTTGATCTTAAAATACCAGCCAATTCCAGACAGGGTAGCAAATTGCGTTTAACAGGCCGCGGTTTACCGGCACGTGTGCCTGGTGATTTCTATGTCGTACTGCAAATTGCTCTGCCTCCTGCAGATACCGAGAAAGCCAAAGCAATTTACCAAAAAATGCAACAAGAACTTGCTTTTAACCCACGCCAGGCTCTGGGGGTATATCAACAATGAACTCACGTGATTTGCTATTAGTGCATATTGGAACTGTTATTGAAGAAGACAGCTTGACACTGGGGCAACTGTGTCGGGCTTGCGATGTCCATGCAGACTGGATAATCAGCCTGGTTGAGGAAGGTATTATTGAACCCCAGGGCGAGGATATACGTTTGTGGCGTTTTTCAGGGGCAAGTCTGGTACGTGCACGTATTGCACTCAGAATACAGCGTGATCTGGGAGTTAATCTGGCCGGCATTGCTTTGGTACTTGACTTGATAGAAGAGCTTGAAGGCCTTCGAGCACATATGAAAACGCTTGGCCATGTCTGAGAGAATCAGATTTGAATGCTTAGTAAAAAACTTGTTGTAACGCAAGTTTCAAAAAATGTTTTACTTAAAATAACTTACCATAAAGGAATTAATTATGAAATCAACATTTATACTCGTCGCTGATAACGTTCGTGCACGCATCTTTACTGCTGAAACACCCTCTTCTCCTTTACAAGAAATCGAAGCTCTTGCTCATACGGAAGTGAACAGCCTACCGATCCGAAAAAACATGAAGCTGACAATTTTGCACGTCGCATTGCCCAATACATGGAAGAAGCGCACAACGAAAAAAAATTTGAACAACTATTAATTATTGCTGAGCCATCTTTTCTTGGCTTGCTACGCATTAATTTACCGGAACAGATTAAAAAACTGGTCTGTTTTGAACTTGATAAAAATATCACTACGCATAGTCTTGAAGATATTAGAAAACACCTTCCGACATTTTTGCCAAGTCATTGATAAGGTAAAAAGGATCAAAGCATTGTGTTTTGTCAATCGGTTTCAATCAAGCTGAATTTATTACAAGTAGGTGAACCATTATGGAAATACCATTACAAATTACATTTCGTGGGATACCTCATTCTGATGCTGTAGAGGCTAAAATTCGTGAAAAAGCCAGCAAACTGGGTAATCAATACCACATTCGCATTGACATCACCACACCGCGCAAAGAGTTGGTCATCAGCCGGGAGCACTATGACAAACAGGCACATGAAGATATTTATGTAGCCATACGCGATGCCTTTAATGCAGCAACAAGACAGCTGGAAGATTACTCACGGATTCAGCGCGGTGAAGTTAAAACACATGACTTGCAAAGCACTGGTACCATACTGCGTATATTGCCTGAAAAAGATCACGGTTTTATTGGATCTGAAGACGGCCGTGAAATTTATTTTCACCGAAACAGTGTTGCAGGAGAAGGATTTGACTCCTTAACAGTTGGCGATGAAATTCGCTATATTGAAGAAAAAGACGATCTCGGCCCGCAAGCCAGTATTGTTTATCCATAATCAAGATGGCTGGCCGTTTGTGATGATGCATAGAAGCACCGACGGCCAGCCAACTTTTTTATTCCAAATCTTTAAAATCATGCCGGATTATGTCAACCTGGGATCGATATGTTTTCGCATCTCCATAACTGACAAACTTCTGATACCGGCTATGCAGGGTTTTAATTCGTTTGGCATGTTTAATAGGGCACCAGAATTGTTCTGTTCGTGCAGCTATTTCCTGCAAATAAGCAAGTAGGCCATTGGCGTAGCTGCAGTAAGCACAGTTAAACTTTTCTATAAGATTCAGATATTGGAGATATTGCCTGTCAAAAACAATATAATCTTCCCGTTTTACTTTAGGGATACCGTAAATAGGGAAACAGACTATTTGATATAAGCTTATAGTCATATCCATTAGTATCGAAGGAATAATACAGATCCAGACGAAAGGTGCGCTGAATATGTGTTTTAATGGCGCATCGGTTATATATTTGATTAACTGTTTGGCATATTCCTTATGTCGAATAATGACGTTTTCTTCAAAGATGACTCGTCGTTTTCGAATTTCATAAGAAAACTCTTCTTCTTGTTTTTGTAATTCGTCAATCACCTCGATTTCCAGGGCTTTTAATTTGTCCAGTAGAACTTCAAGTTGGGTGGTCATAATCAATTCCTTTGTAAGAAAGACAGCTGGAATATAGAGTGAATTAAATCACTAAAATATTGAATTTCGATAAAAAAGCCTTACTATAAATGCTGCAAGTATTCGATGAGAAATAATTTGAATAGGTAAATTTACCTTAGATCTTTTTATTGCTTATTAATGGTTGGTTAATAATAAAGGTATTAAGCTTATTTTTCTATAACAATAAATCATGAGGTAATGTCGTGAAAATACTATCTAAGTTAATCGCTATTTTGGCACTGGTTTCTTTTAG
>NQJG01000065.1 GCA_002256465.1 Methylococcaceae bacterium NSP1-1
TTTGCAGTGCAAATCACTTTTTTAACGCGACATTTGTAAATTTAAAGAGTAATCCAGCGAATTTCCTGATACAGCAGTCAAATAATACCTTTTTATGTGTCAGGTTATTTTACACAATGACTTTTTCTTCAGATATATCCGGCTTGCAAAGCACTGTATTGCTAATGATCATATATATGGCTTTAAAACTGCTAAGAAAATAAATTAGATGTACAGCGCGTCAAAGGCTTGCAAAGCAAAAACATGCTGTAAGCAACTAATAATAAAAACACAAACATTCTGACAGAAAAGGTCAGAAAGTTACTAAACGTCTATAGTGCGAAAAGAAGCAGGACCAATGGCTTAATAGCTTATGAAAGTCTGGATGCAGAACAAATTCATACGCTCGCAAGAGAGTGATCGATGAGATATTAAAGTGTGTATAATAGTTCTTTTTCAATCGGACTTGCCGGCAAATGTGCCAGATGTGCATTTGGATTTTAAGGTGCCGGAAATGGATTCCAATGCAATGCGGTATCCTGAGTAAATTATTGGAAAGAGGGTTACTTTTGTCGAACAAACACGGAACAATGAAAGAGCGCATTACCGACTTGGTACGGGTTATTTTCAGAAAACGGGATTTGTCGAAACCTTTGTCGATATTAAAGGGACGGTTTAACTCTTTTTGCAGCCGGATGAAGTTCAAAAATATTTTATCGTTAAAATCCCTTATCTTTCTGGGTTTTGTGATTGCTGTTATTCCGCTTTTTTTTGCCGTGATGTACGCTGCTATTGGGATGCGCGAAACCTCAGCATTGGGCAGGATAATCAATTATCAGGTCTTCGAACAAACAAAGGCAATACGCCAGGTTTTGCAAAAGACTGCCGATATTGAGCGAAAAGCCAGATTGTTCGTTCTGCTATCGGATCCTTCCATACGCCAGCCTTATGAGCAACAATCGTATGAAAGTACGCGGGCATCGTTCAAACAAGCCTTGAGCGTGTTACTAAAGCTACATGTTGATAACAAAATCGCTCTATTAGTCAACGAATTATCGGAAAAGGAAAATTTGATTTATCAACAGATCATTGGCTCGGCGAATGAAAATAATCTCAAATTGCCAATCGATGAAGCGTTTCTGGGACTACGTGAGTCCTCCCATAGCATTTCGCGTGAATTCGAGAGCCATGTTGATCATCTATTCAATGAATTACGCCAACAATCGGAATCTCTTGAAAAGGGACTGTTAATCAAGGGCGCGGTTCTGTTGGTGATCTCGTTTATCTTCATCGCGATACTGCTGGCCGTACTCTCTAGATCCTTGCGGCAACTTGATACCGGTATCCGCCGATTGGGTTCAGGGGAACTCGACGAGCCGATTGTTGTTGTAGGCCCTTCGGATTTGAGCTTTCTGGGCACTCGTTTGGAATGGCTGAGAACGCATTTGATAGAACTGGAGATTTCGAAACAGCAATTCATGCACAACGTAGCCCGCGAGATCAATCTGCCTTTGGAAAGTATCCGTGTTGACGCGGAACTGCTTGTAAACGAGGTAGATGAGGAATCGGATAGTGTGCGGCAAGACATCGCAAGGGATCTATCCAACAATGTTGACAAGCTGAAAACTGTATCCGAGGAATTGGTTCGTTATAGTCAGATCAGCTCGAAGCCGGAAATGAACTGCAAGCAAATTGTTAATATGAAAGTCTTGCTTGAGTCGGTCATCGAGGATTATCAACCCCGTCTACAGGCCAAATCAATTAGCTTGAAAAAGCTGGCCAGGCCAGTCGAAATTTTCGGAATCCACGAGCAGTTGCGAACTATTATTGAACAGTTGCTTTCGAATGCGGTGAAATATTCTCCGGCGAAAGGAGAAATACGCATCATGTTGCGTGATTCCGGCACACAGATGGAATTGGAGGTCGAAGATGAAGGTCCGGGCATAGCCCTTGAGGAACGTGCCCATGTGTTCGAACCTTTTTTCCGTGGCAAGGCCCAAGGCGACGAGTGTGTCGAAGGTTCCGGTTTGGGGTTGGCTATTGTCAAAGAATATGTCACCAATCACCAGGGCAAAGTCGATATTCTTGACTCAAGACAAGATCAACATGGAGCTCGCATCCGCGTCCAAATACCGCTAACCGGGGAGAGCATGGGGAGGCTCTTACGGGTCAGGATCAGGCTTGCATCCGAGTCCAAATCCGCTATCGGGGAGGCCTGAAAAATATGGAACAACGATCTCTATGCAAAAAGTAAGTCTGTTACTAATTCTTTTGCTGTTGGCAGGATGTGCCCGGTTTAATTCCGGTTGGAGCGAAGATTCTGGCCGTCATGATGCCCCCTATACGCAGTCAAGCTTTGATGAACTGCTGGCTTTCGGAGCCAACATGGCAAACATACCACCTTTGTCGCGCTCCGAGGTATGTAGCACATTACTGAAGCGCCAGAAGGATTATCCCGGAACAACGGGGATTGAGTTACACCTGATGGTAGGTCGCTTATTTTCCGATACCTGTGGCGACATTCCCGAAATTCTGAAAGGAGTAGGCTCTATCCCTCCCGAAAACCTGTCCGATGAAAGGGTGCAGAAACTTGTTTCTATATATACGGAAGCCTTAAAACGATCGCAAGCTGTGTCGATAAAACTCAGTTCGCTGGAGCGCAAACACAAAAAACTTCAATCTGTACTTGAATCGAAAAATGTAAGTCGATCGAAGAAAAATACAACAATATCGAAGAAAACTGAAGATGAGTCGAAGAAAACTGAAGATGAATCGAAGAAAAATGAAACTCAGCTGTTACGAGAAAAGCTGGAAGCAATCAGATCCATGGAAAAACACCTGGATGAGAGCGGCGACGCTAATTAGAACGTATGTTTCGTTTCCGTTTGGCAGTTGTCATCGTTGTTTCGTTCGGTTTTGTCTTGTTGTTAGGCATAACGCTGTATTGGGGTTCAAACCAGGTTGCCCGATATTTTCAGCGCAGCCAATCGGCGTATGAGGCTTTCGATCGTTATGAGCGATTGTCCCAGGAAGCCTATCGCCACTTCAAACAGCGGATGGACAGGCTGATAACCGATAGCCCGACTACGGAAGCCGGTGTGGAATCATCCAAACAGCGTCTTTACGAAGCTATGCAGGAACTCAGAGATACCGCCGTAAAGACACCGATCGCGGAAGATTCGTTATATAAATCCGCCGAATTGGAAAGAGTTGCCCATTTCACGGCCTTTCTGGATGCCAGCGTGTATAGGTTCGATGAAGTCGAGCTGTTGCGTCAGCAGGGCAAGTACGAAATGGCAGTACATGCACTATCGAAATTTTCGGAAGAAGAAATTGACGGAAAATTCCAGCCGCTGATTGATACCGCCATTAACGCTGAACGACAAAAGGCCGGAAAAGCCAAGCAAGAACTGGAGGATTTGGTTGCTCAGTCGCGTTGGATTGCCATCCTGGCGTCATTGACTGCTGCGATTTTTAGCCTAACATCCGGGTTTTTACTACTGCGCGGTGTCAGGAAACCTGTCGAAGCGTTGATGAAAGGAACCGGTGAAATAGCTTCCGGTAATTTGGATTACCGCATTGCTCTCGATACCCATGATGAATTTGCCTATCTCGCCAGCCGTTTCAATCAAATGGCACAGGAACTGGAAGTTCAGCAAAATAAACTGCGTGAGGGGCGCGCCGAGCTGGAGAAAAGGGTGGCCGAACGTACCTTCGAACTGCATCGGTTAAATGAAGAATTACAACGCATGGATACTGCACGACGTGAGTTTTTAGCCGACATCAGCCATGAACTACGCACCCCGATAACCGTCATCCGCGGGGAGGCAGAGGTGACTCTGCGAGGCCAGGAGCGCGATGTCGAGGAGTATAAGGACTCTTTACACCGTATTGTAGAGCTATCGATGCAATTGGGGAAATATGTTAACGATCTTTTATTTTTAGCCCGTACTGAAACCGCCAATCTCCAATTTGAGTGGGATAGTCTGGACTTGGCAGAACTGGTGACCAGTACTGTCGAGGATTTTCAAGTGATGGCCGAGGAAAACTCGATTTCGATTTCCCTGGATGCTCCAACCGAGCCGGTGTGGGTGCGCGGCGACAAACAGCGGCTTCGACAATTGCTGTTTATTCTGGGCGATAATGCCTGCCGCTATTCGAACCCTGGAGGACATATCGAGGTTGCCTTATGGGTGAATGGAAAGGAGGCGAACTTCAGTCTCACAGATCAGGGTATAGGCATACCCGCTCAAGATTTGGAGCGTATTTTCGATCGTCATTTCCGCAGCCAGAATGCTCTGCGTTCGCGGGACGATGGCACGGGCCTGGGCTTGCCGATGGCCAAATCTATCCTTAAGGCACACGGTGGAGACATCACGGTGACCAGTATTGAAAACTCAGGCTCGACGTTTGCGATAACGCTTCCGCTGATTTCGGTAGAACAGGATGACTATCAGATAAATGTATAATAACTTACGTCCAAAAATCTAATGAGTATCGGCTATATGCGAATTCTGCTAGTGGAAGACGATCAGCGAATTGTCGATTTTGTTCAGCGAGGGCTGAAGGCCGAAGGCTATACCGTAGAGGTGGCTCGTAGCGGTCTGGAGGCCATAACGTTGGGTGCCGAGGGTAAGTTTCAGGCTATCATTCTGGATCTGGGCTTGCCTGATCTCAATGGCCGGCTGGTTTGTGAGCACTTGCGTAATTCTGGTGTCGGCACCCCGATTTTAATGTTGACGGCTCGAGATACTGTGCAGGATAAGGTGACCGGATTGCGATCGGGTGCCGATGATTATATGACCAAGCCTTTCGCATTTGAAGAACTGCTTGCCCGAATCGAGGTACTAATGCGTCGAGGTGGTGCGGAGATCAAACCGGAAATAAAAGAGTTTCGGATAGCTGATCTCATATTGAATGGGGAAACCCATGAAGTGAGGCGTGGAGAAGCGATAATTGACCTAACGCCAAAGGAATTTGCCTTACTGGAATGCTTTATGCGCATGCCCGGCAAGGTCTTGAGTCGTACCCGCATCCTGGAACAAGTATGGGGCTATAGCGCCGATCCATTGACCAATGTGGTGGATGTCTATATCCGTCAGCTGAGACGAAAAATCGATGACGATTATGACCTAAAGCTTCTTAAGACAGTGCGAGGATTCGGCTACAAGATGGATGATTCCTAAGAGAGTGCAGACAAAATAATTCCTGATTAGTAAGAATCTTCAGTGAATGCGCATCACCTTCAGATAGCGTTGTTTAGGCAGAGCGCAAAGCGAATCCCTTATTATCTTGATGTGTCAACACTTTCTGGCGACGGCGCTGCATCTGTTCGCCACCACGTCGATGGGCATATTTATCGGCACGATCGCGCGCTCGATGCCGCAGATGGCCGTGTTGATGATCATCATGC
>NQJG01000066.1 GCA_002256465.1 Methylococcaceae bacterium NSP1-1
TTGACCAGCTTCCAGTCGTCGCAATGCTTTCACTGTTCCGCCACAGCCCAAGTAATGACCAATATCCTCGGCCAGCGATCTAATATAAGTGCCTTTTGAGCAAAATACTTCCAGCATCAACTGATCAGCTTTCAAAGCTCCAGCTTGAGAATCCGTCAGCAACTTCAGTTCAAATATTTTGATTCGTCTTGCTTTACGCTCTATTGTTTTACCTTCGCGCGCCAATTCATAAAGCTTTTTACCGTTATGTTTTAACGCAGAATACATAGGAGGAATCTGATCGATTTTACCGGTAAACTGTCGCAGACATG
This sequence comes from Methylococcaceae bacterium NSP1-1, assembly GCA_002256465.1. Classification (GTDB taxonomy): domain Bacteria; phylum Pseudomonadota; class Gammaproteobacteria; order Methylococcales; family Methylomonadaceae; genus Methylobacter_C. The sequence goes on from NQJG01000066.1 coordinate 312, forward strand.
CTTGTATCTCGTCAATTGAGAAATCAGGCACTGGTTTAGTTTCGATAACGACACCTTCTGCATCACCGGTATCGGTCATGACACCTAACTGAACAAGCACTTGATAACGCTTGTTATCATCCAACATTAACGCGGATACTTTAGTTGCCTCGCCAAAACAAAGCGGCAATAAACCTGTTGCTAACGGATCGAGACTACCAGTATGACCCGCTTTATTAGCGTTAAACAAATGTCTTACTTCCTGCAAGGCTTTATTTGAAGATACCCCCAGTCGCTTATCTAACAGCACTATGCCATGAACATTGCGCCCGGACTTGCGTTTGCTCATGTGTCGCGCTTATTCCGTATCATGCTTCTTCACATCACTTAGGAGCTCTGCAACACGCATACCGGTATCAAATGAATCATCGTAATAAAAACGCAAATCAGAGATATGCCTTAAGCGCATTCTTTTTGCCAACTCATGCCGAATCATCGGAGCCAACTCATTTAACAATTTAACATTGGCGCGTTTGCCCTGCTCATCAACATTCAAGACAGTGACATAGACTTTTGCCACCGCAAGGTCTTTAGTAACGACAACTTCATTGATAGTAATAAAACCCAGCCTGGAATCATCAATATCCCGTTGCAATATTAAAGAAAGCTCTTTCTGCATCTGCGATGAAACACGGGCATTACGACCAAATTCTTTTGCCATACGCTTACAGTTCCCGCTTGATTTCTATACGCTCAAACACTTCGATCTGGTCTCCGGGTTTAACATCATTGTAATTTTTTACCCCGATTCCACATTCCATACCCATTTTTACTTCGGCTGCATCATCTTTAAAGCGACGCAAAGATTCCAACTGTCCTTCAAAAATAACCACGTTTTCACGTAACACACGGATAGGCAGGTTTCGTTTCACAAAGCCGTCAAGAACCATGCAGCCGGCAATCGCACCGTATTTTGGCGAACGGAATACATCACGAACCTCAGCAAGCCCCACTATCTGCTCTTTAATTTCAGGCGCTAACATGCCGCTGATTGATTTCTTAACTTCATCAATCGCGTCATAGATAACACTGTAATAATGCAGATCTATGCCTTTTTCTTCAATCAGTTTTCTGGCTGTCGCATCTGCCCGTACATTAAATCCCATTAAAATAGCACCTGAAGCTAATGCCAGGTTAGCGTCACCTTCATTAATACCGCCAACACCACCAAATACTACCTTAACTTCAACTTCTTCATTTGATAACGCTACCAGCGAACTGCGTAACGCTTCCAGACTACCCTGCACATCAGTTTTGATAACCAGATTCACGCTAGCCAGTTCACCTGTCGCCATTCTGGAAAATACTTCATCCAGCTTCGCAGCCTGTTGCGCAGCATGTTTGGTAACCTTTTTGCGGTCTTCACGGTGTTTGGCCAAATCTTTAGCGATACGTTCATTTTGTACTACCAGGAATTCATCACCCGCATTCGGCGTTCCCGACAAGCCAAGAATTTCAACTGGTGCACAAGGACCGGCCTCTTTAATAGCTTTTCCGTTCTCGTTAAACATCGCCCGGACACGGCCATATTCTTGACCACATAATACCATTTGGCCATTTTCCAACGTGCCTTTTTGAATCAGCACCGTTGCAACAGCACCACGACCTTTATCCAGCCTGGACTCAATCACGATACCCGATGCCGGACCCTCGACCGGGGCTTTTAATTCCAGAATTTCAGTCTGTACAATTAATGCTTCGATTAAATCATCAATGCCTTCACCGGTTTTAGCTGAAATTTTGAGGAACTGTACATCGCCGCCCCATTCTTCCGCCAGAACATTCATGACTGATAGCTCTTGCATCACTTTTTCAGGGTTGGCATCAGGCTTATCGATTTTATTTATCGCCACGATAATCGGCACATTGGCTGCTCTCGCGTGCTCAACAGCCTCTCTGGTTTGCGGCATCACGCCGTCATCTGCAGCGACAACAACTATCACAACGTCAGTAACATCAGCACCTCTGGCTCTCATGGCGGTAAATGCAGCATGTCCGGGCGTATCTAGAAAGGTCACCGATCCATGATCAGTTTTTACCTGATAAGCACCAATATGCTGAGTAATTCCACCCGCCTCACCAGCGGCAACCCGCGTTTTACGAATATAATCCAGCAACGATGTTTTACCGTGATCGACATGACCCATGATGGTTACAATCGGGGCTCGAGGCAATTCAACGCGGTTGTCCTCTACCTGAGCTTCAGCCAGCATTTCCTGCTCAAGGTCATCATCACTCTGCATGATGGCTTTATGACCCATTTCCTCAACCAAAATAGCCGCAGTTTCCTGATCTATGCTTTGATTGATGGTCGCCATAATACCCAGCTTCATCAAATGTTTAATTACCAGAGCCGCTTTGACACTCATTTTCTGAGCAAGATCGGACACAAGTATCATTTCCGGTATGGTGACCTCTTTCACTATCGGTGCAACCGGCATCTCAAATTGATGTTTTCCTTCTGGCTGCATGACGCGTTGAGGTTGCTTGCCTTTTTTCTTGCCTCTTTTGGCGTCTTTGCCTGATGATCGAGCTCCTTCTTCTTGCTTTTTCCTATGCAGAGTTTCCTGTTTGTCTGCCGCTTGTTGCCTTACTTTATCGGCATTTTTTTTGATCGATTCTTCAAGTCGATGTTCTTTTTCTTGCTGTTTTTTTCTGGCCTCTTCCGCTTCCTTGGTTTTAATCGATTTTTCCTGCTTGAGTTTCTTTTCTTCCTTAACCTTTAAAGCTTCAAATTTAGCTTCAGATTCAATTTCCTCTTCGGGCTCAAGCTCAACAACGAGTTGAGATTCAACTTCAGGCGCAGCGGTTGCGACAGCTTGAACTTCCGGTTCAATTTTAACTGGCTCTGATAAGAGAGTATCTTCTTTTGAAGTCAGTTCTACTGCTACTATCTGCTCTCCAATAGGAGAAAGCTTTTCGGTTTGGGCTAAAGTCACCTCCGCTATCTTTTTCGGCTCGACCTGAACAGGCATAGCCAACTCTTCTTTCTTGTGTAAATCAATATCCGCAACTTCACTACGCTTTATATAAGTCTTCTTTTTACGAACTTCAACGTGTATCGTTTTAGTTGAACTACCGGGCACACTGGCCTGCTTGATTTCCGTCACTTTTCTGCGCTCTAAAGTCACGCGCCTGGGTGAATTACTCACTTCACCTTCAGCCTTGCCATGGCGCTTGCGCAAATGGGCAAGCAATTGCATCTTCTCATCTTCATTAATGACATCATCAGGGGCGCTAGCAGATAAACCTGCTTCTTTTAGCTGCTCTAATAATCGTTCCAGAGGTATTTTTACTATCTCCGCTAATTGCCGTACTGTTTTATCGCTCATCTTTTACCCCTTACCTACTCGCTATGTGCCTTAAGCAAACCAAGGCTCACGCGCCTTCATAATTAACTTTGCCGCCCGCTCTTCATTCATGCCTGAAAAATTCAGCAAATCATCAACCGACTGCTCTGCCAAATCATCCATCGTAATAATACCCTGACTTGCCAAGTCATAAGCCAGATCAGTATCCATACCCTCCATTTCCAGCAAGTCCTCTGCCGGTTTCGCTGACTCAATTTTTTCTTCCAATGCAATAGCACTAATCAACAAGGCATCTTTCGCCCGGCTTCTTAACTCATTAACCAAGTCTACATCAAATCCTTCAATTTCAAGCATTTCAGTGACAGGTACATAGGCAATCTCTTCGACGGTATTAAAGCCCTCTTCAGCCAGAATTAAGGCAATATCTTCATCAACATCCAATTGATCGATAAATAACTGTTTTACCTTATCTACTTCAGCTTCAGCGTGTTGCTCAGCTTTAGAAGCATCAATAACATTCAATTCCCAACCGGTTAACTGACTTGCCAGACGTACATTTTGGCCGCCTCGGCCAATTGCTTGAGACAGGTTATCCGAGTTTACCGCCAAATCCATGCTATGTTTGTCTTCATCCACAACGATGGACTGAATTTCAGCCGGTGACATGGCATTAATTACAAATTGAGCCTCACTTGGATTCCAGAGAATAATATCTACACGTTCGCCAGCCAGTTCATTGGTAACCGACTGCACTCTCGACCCTCTCATGCCCACGCAAGCTCCCACGGGATCTAACCTGGGATCATTGCTCTTTACTGCCAGTTTTGCCCTGGAACCAGGATCACGCGCCGCACCAATCACGGAAATCAAACCTTCACCCACTTCAGGTACTTCCAGACGAAATAAGGCTATTAATAATTCAGGTGCCGTACGACTCACAAATAATTGCGGCCCACGCGGTTCTGATCGCACATCTTTTAAATAACCTCTAATCCGGTCGCCAATGCGAATAGCCTCACGCGGAATCATATCTTCTCTGGCGATATATGCCTCTACATGCCCCCCCAGATCCAGGTAAACACTGCCTTTCTCAATGCGCTTTACAATGCCGGTAATAAGTTCACCGATACGACTTTTATAGGCTTCAACAATTTTTCTGCGTTCAGCTTCTCTGACTTTGTGGATAATAACCTGCTTGGCAGTCTGAGCGGCAATACGCCCGAAATCAACAGATTCAATTTCTTCTTCTACCACATCACCAATTTGAACATCCGGATTATCTAATCTGGCAACCTCCAACAGAACTTGCGTAGTTGGAAATTCTACATCACCATCACAAGTTGGATTAGCGTCGACAACCTCCCATTGTCTATACGTAACATAGTCCCCTGTTTTTCTGTCAATGGCAACACGTGCTTTAATTTGATTGGCATGACGCTTTATCGTAGCGGCTTCTAATGCTGATTCTATCGCCTGAAAAACGATTTCCTTTTCAATCTCTCTTTCATTCGAAAAAACCTCCACTACTAACAAAATTTCTTTATTTGCCACTGCGGCCTCCTTTATCAATTAAGTATTCAGGCACCAAACGCGCTTTACTCATGGCGTTAAAGGGTACCTCATAAATCTGATCACCATCCTGAAGCGTAACAATATCGTCTTCAACTTTTTTAATCAGACCTGTAATTTTTCTACGACCATCTATTGCTTTAAATAGATTAACCGCTTTGAATAGATTAACCAATACCATGTCGCCGATAAACTGTTCAAACTGACTTACTTTAAAGAACGGCCTGTCCGCACCCGGGGAAGAAATTTCTAACTGATAGTTGCCCTGTATAGGATCTTCCACATCCAGTACACCGCTGATTTGATGACTAACTTTAGAACAGTCTTCAACCAGAATTCCATTCTCACTATCAATATAAATCCTTAACAGACCATGTTTTGGATGCGGATTATAGTCAATACCTACACATTCATAACCTAAACCTTCAACAATTGGCTCGATTAAGTTAACCAAATGCTCA
>NQJG01000067.1 GCA_002256465.1 Methylococcaceae bacterium NSP1-1
AATTTATGGCTGAATTTGAACGCACCCATTAAACGGAATATATTAACGCAGAGCACAGCAATGTCGTCAGTCACCCCCCTTTCTGAATTAAGAGACAAAATTGATGCAATCGATGAGCAAATATTGCAATTGATTAATCAGCGTGCGTCTTGCGCGATGGAAGTAGCCAAAACCAAAATTGCTCAAGGTGAGCAAGGTACTTTTTATCGCCCGGACCGAGAGGCATTGGTTTTAAGGCGAATTATGGACTTAAATCAGGGGCCCTTGTCTGATCATACCGCTGTGCGTTTCTTTAGAGAGCTAATGTCTGCCTGCTTAGCTTTGGAAAAGCCAATGGATATTGCTTTTTTAGGCCCTGAAGGCACGTTTACTCAGCAAGCTGCATTTAAACACTTTGGTCATGCTGTTACGACGATCCCCGCTACAACGATAAACGAGATATTTAGCGCTGTGGAAAGTGGTTGCTGTCAGTTTGGTGTGGTTCCGGTTGAAAATTCTACTGAGGGTGTCATTAGTTACACATTGGACAGATTTTTGACTTCACCGTTAAAAATATGCGGTGAAGTTGAAATCAGAGTGCATCATAATCTGATGGGGCACGCAACAAGTCTGGCTGAAATCACTGAGGTTTTTTCTCATCAACAATCGCTGGCTCAGTGTCGGCAGTGGCTGGATAAGTATATGCCTCATGTCCGGTTAAGTGCGGTCAATAGTAATGCAGAAGCAGCACGATTGGCGTCGCTCAATAAACAAACCGCAGCGATTGCGGGTATTGTTGCGGCTGAGGTTTATAATTTAACGATTATTAAAAAAAATATTGAGGACGAGCCCAATAACACCACCCGCTTTATCATTATTGGGCAACAATCACCGTCACCCACGGGCAACGATAAAACCTCACTGGTCGTTTCTACGGGTAACCAGCCTGGAGCTCTACATAAAATTCTTGAGCCTTTCGCAAAATTGGGCATAGGCATGGCTTACATTGAGTCCAGGCCTTCACGTCAGGGTTTATGGGATTATGTTTTTTTTATTGATATAGAAGGTCATAGTGAAGATAAGATTATTACTCAGGCTTTAGATATTGTGAAAGACAACGTTAAAATGTTCAAATTATTGGGTTCTTATCCTAAAGCTGTCCTATAACTAGTTATGTACATCAATCTCGCTACGATAATATTCTATTCCGCACATAAAAAGCCATGAACAACACAGATAAAATCTATAATCTTGCGGTAGCGGGAGTTCAGCAGCTTATTCCGTATAAGGCGGGCAAGCCGATTGAAGAGCTTGAACGCGAACTGGGGCTTACCCAGGTTATCAAACTGGCTTCCAATGAGAATCCTTTAGGCCCTGGAAAAAAAGCTTTGACAGCTATTCAGGCAGCTTTGCCATTGTTGGCCCTGTATCCCGATGGCAGCGGCTTTACGCTTAAACAGGCATTAGCCGAGAAATATGCTGTCGATGTGAGCCAGATAACTCTGGGTAATGGGTCTAATGAAATTCTGGAACTGGTAGCCAGGGCATTTTTAACCCCGGAACACGAAGTTGTTTTTTCACAACACGCTTTTGCAGTGTATCCTATTGTAACTCAAGCTGTCGGTGCTACTGCCGTAGTTGTGCCTGCATTGAATTATGGTCACGATTTGGATGCTATGCTACAAGCAGTGAACGCAAAAACCCGTTTGGTGTTTATCGCAAATCCCAATAATCCAACGGGTACTTTGTTAAGCCAGGCGAGTTTGGAGCGTTTCATTAATGCATTGCCTGACACGTGTGTTTGTGTGCTTGATGAAGCCTATTTTGAATTTGTTAGCAGTGTTGAGTCGATCAATTCTATTGATTGGTTAAAAAAATTCCCAAATTTATTAATTACACGAACTTTTTCGAAGGCTTATGGGTTGGCTGGGTTACGCATGGGTTATGGATTATCCAGCCCGGAGATGGCCGATATTCTTAATCGGGTGCGGCAGCCATTTAATAATAATACGTTGGCTTTAGTTGCGGCAGAAGCAGCTTTGGGTGATGACGAACATTTGCAACAGACCATTACTATAAATGCACTGGGTATGCAACAATTGACAAACGGCTTTAAAAATTTGGGTCTGGAATGGATTCCGTCAGCAGGAAATTTCGTTTCAGTGGATTTAAAACAAGCGGGACAACCTATTTATGAAGCCTTGTTACGCAAGGGTGTTATAGTCAGGCCCATAGGTAATTATGAATTACCTCATCATTTACGCATTAGCATAGGCACAGCGGCAGAAAATCAACTATTTCTCCAGGCTTTAACCGAAACACTGGCCGATGTTTAATCGGCTTTGCGTTATCGGTGTTGGCTTAATTGGCGGGTCTATCGCCCGTGCCGCAAGACAGCATGGATTAAGCAAAAGCGTTGTGGGATATGGTCGTCAGCAGGATATACATAACCTGGAGACTGCAAAACGACTAGGCGTTATTGATGAATTTTATTTGCAGATAGAAGATGCTGTTAAAGGCGCTGATTGCGTTGTTATTGCGACACCTGTTGCGTCTATCGAAAGCATATTTGCATTGCTTGAGCCGTTTTGGTCTGAACATACGATTTATACAGACGTAGGTAGTACCAAGGGTAGTGTTGTCTCAGCTGCACAGCGTGTTTTTGGGGTGGTGCCGGATAATTTGGTTCTAGCTCATCCAATTGCGGGGGCGGAGCGAAGTGGTGTAGAGGCCTCGGTAGATGATTTATTTCTGAATAAACGTCTGATTATTACCCCTCTCAGTAATACCCGCACAGAAGCCATGCATAAAATTCAATGTTTTTGGGAGTGGTGCGGGTCTTTGGTATCGGTGATGGATGTAAAACACCATGATGCGGTATTGGCAGCCACCAGCCATTTGCCTCATATCCTTGCCTTTGCTTTAGTGGATATGCTGGGTCATAAAGATGAAAAAAGTGAAATTTTTAAATATGCAGCGAGCGGTTTTAGAGATTTTACGCGGATTGCATCTAGCGACCCGACCATGTGGCGGGATATTTGTTCGGCCAATAAAAATGAAATAATTCCGTTGATTCAACAGACGAGGGAGCAACTGGATAAAATACAGTGCTTGTTGGAAAATGAGGATAGCCAGCAGCTTTTTGCAATCTTTGCGTATGCCAACACTGCACGGCAGCGCTTTCTTAATCAGTTTGAAGGTAATATGTCAAAATCAATCACATTTCAGGTGCAACCAGGCGGTACGTTACAAGGTGAAGCGCGAGTACCAGGTGATAAATCCATGTCGCATCGTTCTGTGATGCTGGGATCATTAGCTGAAGGTGTTACTCACGTTAAAGGATTTCTCGAAGCCGAAGATGCTTTGGCAACATTACAAGCATTTCGTGACATGGGTGTTGAAATTGAAGGACCAGTTAATGGCTGTCTTACTATTCATGGCGTTGGCAAGCATGGTTTAAAAGCACCTAAAAATGAGCTGTATCTTGGTAACTCGGGTACGTCCATGCGATTGCTGAGCGGATTATTGGCTGGGCAATCGTTCAATTCTGTGTTAACTGGTGATAAGTCCCTATCCGGTAGGCCGATGAAGCGGGTCACCGAGCCATTAGTAGCAATGGGGGCCGAGATAAAAACCACTGAAAAAGGAACGGCGCCACTATATATTACCGGCAAGGCAGGACAACTAAAGGGTATAGATTATGTTATGCCAATGGCAAGCGCGCAGGTAAAATCCTGTTTGTTGCTGGCAGGCATGTATGCCGAAGGAGAAACCAGTGTAACTGAGCCTGCACCGACACGCGATCACACTGAACGAATGCTGTCCGGATTTTGCTATCCCGTCAAAAAACAAGGTAGCAAAGTTACTATTACTGCTAAGGGAGATTTAAAGGCGACGGATATTGATGTGCCCAGTGACATTTCCTCGGCGGCATTCTTTTTAGTCGGAGCCTCAATTGCACCAGGTTCTGATTTATTGTTAAAACATGTAGGTATTAATCCTACTCGTACGGGTGTTATTGATATTCTCAGATTAATGGGTGCGAACATTGAAGTGCTTAATGAGCGCGTCGTTGGTGGTGAGCCGGTTGCCGATCTGCATGTTGTTTACAGTCCACTAAAAGGCATAGATATTCCTGAAGAATTAGTGCCATTGGCTATTGATGAATTCCCGGTACTATTTGTTGCAGCGGCATGCGCAAAAGGACAAACCCGATTAAGCGGTGCGGAAGAGCTTAGAGTTAAAGAATCAGACCGGATTCAGGTGATGGCAGACGGTTTGCAAATTTTGGGTGTGGACGCACAGCCGACAGTGGATGGTATGATTATTCAGGGAGGAACAATAGGTGGGGGGGTAGTGACATCACATGGTGATCATCGCATTGCTATGTCTTTTTCAATTGCAGGATTGCGTGCCAATGCGCCGATTACCATTCTGGATTGTGCTAATGTAAACACCTCTTTTCCCGAGTTTAAAGATTTGGTAAAACAACTCGGGCTGGCTTTGGTCTGCGAGGAATCCTGATGCATATTCCCGTTTTAACGATTGATGGCCCGAGCGGGGCTGGTAAAGGTACAGTCAGTCGTTTGGTAGCTAAAAAACTGGGCTGGAATTATTTGGACAGTGGTTCTATTTATCGATCATTGGCTATCGCGTTGCAAAATGACTTAGTTGATTTAACAAATGTAAGTGAGATTATTAATGTAGCGCAAGTTATGGCGTTAGAATTCGAGTGTGGTGATGAACTGGTTGTTAAGCTCAATGGCGAGGACATCACTGGCCGATTAGGTCTTGAAAGTACCGGCAACGTTGCTTCACAGATTGCCGCACTGCCTGACGTCAGGCGGGTGTTATTGCAGAAACAGCAAGATTTCAAACAAGCGCCTGGATTGGTTGCTGATGGTCGTGATATGGGTACAGTCGTTTTTCCAGATGCTGAATATAAAGTGTTTTTAACGGCTAGCGCAGCAAAAAGAGCCGAAAGACGATATAAACAGTTGATAGAAAAAGAAATTGATGCTAATCTTATAAAAATAACCAATGAAATAGAAGAACGCGATCGCCGCGATATGGAACGTACAATCGCTCCATTAGCGATGGCGATTGATGCGCTTTACATTGATTCTTCAGACATGACAATAGATGCTGTGGTTGAGGAAGTTCTGAATTTAATCCGTTAAGGGTTTTTGTGTGGCCGCATTGTTAAGGTGTGGTTTTTTTTAACTTTGATAAAGAAAAGGTTTGTTCGAGTTTCGACAAACTTGGGAAATAATAAAATGAGCGAAAGCTTTGCTACATTACTCGAAGAAAGTTTAACCAAGACCAAAATGAGTCCTGGTGCCATGTTGATGGGTACAGTGATTGATATCGAAAATGATATGATTATCGTCAGTA
>NQJG01000292.1 GCA_002256465.1 Methylococcaceae bacterium NSP1-1
GACAGTTTATATTAACCCGCAGCCGCAGCTTGGACAGCAGACAGGAATGGGTTTGCGAAGGTGAAGAATAAAGCCAAACCAACGCCAATCATTGTTACCGCGTCCAAAAGACCTGCAACGACGAACATTTTAACTTGTAACATCGGAACCATTTCAGGTTGACGCGCCGCGCCTTCCAAGAATTTACCGCCCAATAAACCGAAACCGATAGCAGTTCCTAACGCACCTAAACCTAAAATTAAACCTACTGCAATAGCAGTTAAACCCTGCACGTCAGCAACTAATTTTGCGAGTTCCATAATACCTCCAACGTATTGTTAAATAGAAAAGTGAAAAATCTTAGTGATCTTCGTGCGCCATACTCAAGTACACAATTGTGAGTACCATGAAAATAAACGCTTGAAGGGTAATAATTAAAATGTGGAAAATTGCCCACGGGAAACTTAATACCGGCTGGATATACCAGGGCAGCAAGGCAATCAAAATAAAAATCAATTCACCCGCATACAGGTTTCCGAATAAACGAAGCGCCAGTGAAATTGGTTTTGCAATTTCTTCTACTAATTTCAACAGCAGATTGAACGGTAACAACCAGGGGCCAAAGGGCTGAAACATTAACTCTTTAGCAAAGCCCCAAGGGCCTTTAATTTTGATGCTGTAAAATATAATCAAACTGAATACCGAGATAGACATGGCAAATGTCGCATTCAAATCAGTACTTGGCACAACTCGCAAGTACTCAATGCCCATAAGCGAGCCAATTAACGGCAAAATATCAACCGGGAACAAATCCATAAAGTTCCACAGGAATACCCAGCAAAATATAGTCAATGCCAACGGTGCGATTAATTTACTGTGACCATGAAAACTGTCTTTAACCTGATTATCAACAAACTCTATCAGCATTTCAGCAAAATTCTGCACTAATCCAGGCACACCGGAAGTCGCTTTTTCTGCTGCCATCTTAAAAAACCAGATAAACAAACCGCCCAATACGGCCGAAAAAAACAAAGTGTCAAGATGCAGAGTCCAAAACCCCTCACCAACGTGTAGCGAAGTTAAATGGTGAATAATATAACCGGTTGCACCTTCGGCGGCATGAGCTTCGGTAGCCATCGTTCCTCTCTTTAAGTTGTAGTTTTATCGCATCAGTAGCGCGAACCAAAAAACCGATAATGCTGTTATGTATCCAGCTAACAGCGGTATTATTTCTATATTTGGGACTTTAAAAATCATTATGAACAGAGCCGCTGTTAATAACAATTTACCTGACTCTCCCGCATAAAAGGAATTTACAATCTTGCGTGCCGGCTTCCCGGAGGATCTGACTATCCGCAATGCAAAGTATAGGTTAGGAATAAAAGCTGCTACCCCCCCTAAAGCACTAGATAAACCCTGCTGCCATCCCCCTACAAAGGCAAAACCAGCAGCGATTATCATTATTATCAGAACTTGATAACTTAAAATCTTACTGACAGTAGATAATTTTCTATCTGTCACACAGCTCTCCAAACATAATAGCTTGAGGATTATAGCTAGCGGCCTTAATTAAATCAAGGCTGTTTAAATCAAGCACTAAGTTTATATCCACTCAATGTCTGTTTTATTGATAACGGAGACCATTATTTTGCCCAAAGAATGACTCGGAGCGGCCGCTTAGACTGAAAATGAATCTTGAGTTAGTCTGATTTCCGCTTCGCGGTATTTTTTCGCGCAATACGCCGCCACTTCCGGTGGCAATGAAGGGCCTGGCGCTGTTTTATTCCAATCCAGCGTTTCCAGATAATCGCGAATATACTGCTTATCGAAACTGGGCGGACTGATGCCTACCTGATACTGATCAGCAGGCCAGAACCTGGAGGAATCAGGGGTTAAAGCCTCATCAATCAGATATAAAACCCCGACATCATCAACACCGAATTCAAATTTGGTATCGGCAATAATAATACTTTCCTGATTTTTGGTAGTCTTTCCACCCGGAACCTATAAGATAGCCACGCACTATCGCTTCAACCGGCAGCGGCTTTAAGATTTTAACTACAATAGCCCGCCCCTCAAGCTGAGCACGCTCAGCAGCATCAGGCACAACCTGCTCTAACGGAATGTCCGCCAAATGGTTGGGCATAATAGACTGCAATTTTTTAAACCAGAAATTGGAAATACGGGTTAAAACTCGGCCTTT
>NQJG01000068.1 GCA_002256465.1 Methylococcaceae bacterium NSP1-1
TTTTGCAAAAGCCGTCAACCACATTTCATCAACTTTCGGTAAGGTTAATGCCAGCGTTACAGAGAGGGGTTTTGCGCCCATACTGGCCAAATCACTTAAATTAACGGCTAGTAATTTTTGCCCGAGTTGTTCAGGGCAGGTTCCTGCAAAAAAATGCACATTTTCCACCATCGTATCGGTGGTCACTGCCAGTTCATAACCTGCTGGTAATGACAATAACGCACAATCATCGCCAATACTTAAGCGTGTTGATGAATTTTTTACTGTTTGTTGAGTGAAAAAACGCTGAATAAGAGCAAATTCAGAGATGGGCATGAATTTAGATTAAAGGTTAAGGGTCAATAAAAAATTTTTTACCTTACTCCTTGCTCCTTTCAGCTTGCCCCTTACTCTTAATTTCTACTGCTCTTTTTTGCTTGGCAACTTTATCCAAAATGCCATTAATATATTTATGACTACCATCGGCACCAAAATACTTGGCAAGATTAATGCCCTCATTTAAAACAACGCGATAAGGCATATCCAGTCGATGCAACAACTCATAGACACCCATTCTTAAAATAGCCCTTTCAACCGGATCAATCATATCGACTGGCCGGTCTACAAATTCGCTCAACGCTTGATCTATAGCTTCCAGATTTTTAGGTACGCCGTGAAACAGCTCGGTAAAATAGCTTTTCTGAGCATCTTTCAGCCGCTCTTCCTCTAAAAATTGCCGCTCAATCTCAATGAGACTCTGTCCTGTCATCTGCCATTGATACAATGCCTGCACAGCAGCTTTACGGGCATTAGTACGCGCTTGACTCATCAGGCTTCCAGATTATTAAATAAACTTACCATTTCGATGGCAGACAGTGCTGCTTCCGCACCCTTATTACCCGCTTTTGTTCCCGCTCGCTCTATTGCCTGTTCAATCGTATCAACAGTTAATACGCCAAAACTGACAGGTACATCATATTGTAAAGACACATTGGCCAAACCTTTCACACATTCACCCGCAACATATTCAAAATGTGGTGTACCGCCGCGAATCACTGCACCCAAGGCAATAATTGCATCATATTTCTTAGTTGCCGCAATACGTTGCACCACCATCGGCAATTCAAACGCGCCCGGGGCTTTAACAAGATGAATATTTGCTTTATCTGCACCGTGGCGTACCAGTGCATCTATGGCTCCTCCTTCTAACTGCTCAACGATAAAACTGTTAAAACGGGACGCTACAATACAAAACTTACCGCCCTGAGCTAATAAATTTCCTTCAAACATTTTTATTGTCGACATTATGTTTCTCTACTTAAATTACAAAATTCTATTTTCTGAAAAGACATTCTCAATCAGCCTTTCAGCCGACATGCTCAGACACCTCTAAATCAAACCCGGATAACCCAACATACTTTTTCTGAGTACCCAACACTTTCAATTTATGTACGCCCAAGTCCGCCAGTATTCTTGCTCCTGTTCCGGTCATGCGCCAATCCGCTGCCGCGGGAGCATCAGTCGCACCAAGAACGCCGTTATCTTCGAGTTGATAACGATGAATTAATTCCACCAGCGATTTATTGTCTTCGCTCTGTCTGATAACAACCAACACCCCACGGCCTTCTTCAGCAATTTTTTGCATGGCTGTTCGAATTGAAACACTGCAATCATTTCGTTTTGATGAAAATATATCATCCAGCAAATTCCGCGCATGAACGCGTACTAAAACCGGCTCATCACCCGAAACCTGGCCCATGACTAAAGCCAGATGCAGATTATTGTCGTTTTTGTCTTGATAAGCATAGAGACGAAAATCACCAAATTCCGTGGGGAACGCACACTCACTGATGCGTTCCAGGGTATTTTCATGCTGAATACGATAATGAATCAAATCTGCAATAGTGCCCATTTTAAGATTGTGCTGCTGCGCAAATACTTCCAAATCGGGCCGCCTGGCCATTGAACCGTCTTCATTGAGAATTTCAACGATTACAGCGGATGGATCAACACCCGCCAATTTAGCTAGATCGCAGCCAGCCTCGGTATGCCCTGCCCGACTTAATACACCGCCAGACTTGGCCATTAATGGGAATATATGCCCTGGCTGCACCAAATCTTCAGCTTTAGCATCCGCCGCCACCGCGCATTGAATAGTACGTGCACGATCGGCTGCGGAAATACCGGTTGTCACGCCCGTTGCCGCTTCGATAGATACGGTAAAATTTGTCGAATGCGGCGTTTTATTTTCATTAACCATCAACGGCAAGCGCAACTGCTGACAACGTTCGCTGGTTAAGGTTAAACAAATTAGACCGCGACCATAGCGCGCCATAAAATTAATATCTTCGGGGCGGGCAAAAGCCGCTGCCATCAATAAATCGCCTTCATTTTCCCGGTCTTCATCATCCATAATAATAACCATTTTACCTTGCCGCAAATCGTCTATGATTTCTTCAATTGTGTTCATTAGCCAAAAAATCCACTCTTTTGCAATAATTCTTCTGTGATGCCGCCATTATCTTTAGCCGCCGCTTCGCCTTGCATTAACCGCTCCATATAACGAGCCAGCAAATCCACTTCCAGATTAACGTGTGTGCCGACTTTTGCGTCACCCAGCGTGGTTTCATTCAGTGTATGAGGCACGATATTGACACTGAATACGGCACCATTGACCTCGTTAACTGTCAGGCTAATGCCATTGATACAAATAGAGCCTTTTTCAGCAATATATTTGGCCAGATTATCAGGCGCTTTAAATTTAAACCGGAACGAACGTCCATCCGCTTTTTTTTCTATGACCTTGCCGATACCATCAACATGCCCGCTGACAATATGGCCGCCCATCCGGGTTGACGGCGTTAAAGCAAGCTCCAGATTAACCGGTGTACCGATAGTTGCGATATTTAAAAGGGTTCTGGACAAAGTTTCATTGGAAACATCGGCACAAAAATAATGTGAGCCCAACTCGACAGCCGTTAGACAAACGCCATTAACAGCAATGCTATCACCGAGCGCGACATCCGTTAGTGATAATTTACCCGTATCTATTTTCAAACGACAATCCCCTGCTCTATGCTCGATTGCGGAGAT
The DNA here is from genome assembly GCA_002256465.1 of Methylococcaceae bacterium NSP1-1. GTDB lineage: Bacteria > Pseudomonadota > Gammaproteobacteria > Methylococcales > Methylomonadaceae > Methylobacter_C. Next base: position 3,073 of record NQJG01000068.1, read on the forward strand.
TTTGCCTATGGCTAGTATGATGCCTGTGAACATGGTTTTTAAAGTTTTACTTGTTAACTAAATTGATATATTTGACAAGCAGCCTATATAACGCTTTGCGTTATGTAGACTGCTTGGTTCCGATGGCCAGTATTTCGTTGCACTTCATGCAAGCTAATCGGCTTATCACATAAATTTACGCCGCCGAAAGGCCTTAATATCCGCAGGCGTGAGAACAAACCATTCACCATTACCACGCCGCGACTTAAAGCGATTGTGCCAATATGCTTCAATTCCCGATGGATCATCAGTGCTTATAATATGAATTGTTGTAGCTCTCTCCGGCAATTCAATTGCGATTTCTTTTCCACGCCGATGAAAATCGTTGGTATAGCCAATCTTGTAATGTTGGCCTGATTTAATCATGTAAACATATCCATCTTGTGCGACGGCGTCACTATTATCTTGTCGTTCAGGCTTTTGCTTTGTACTCAGAATTGCATCTCGACACATAACAGCTACATCGATATGACTTTGACGCGATTCGCAAAATTCCGCTAAAAGCAACAGGCGTTCATTTTTAGTGCCTAACCGCTGTAAAAAAGCTGAATGACTTGGAAACGTTTTGTCAGAACGCGCCTTTAAGCGTAATTCTGCTTCCACAGGAATATGTCCTAGTTCCCGGGTTAACTCAATGTATCGTTCACAAAGATAGTCAATGTCATATGCACTTTGAAATTCGTTAGCTTCCAATCCGGCTTCTTTAAGCGCATCGCCCCAACGAACCCAATACTTCCCCAACCAATCTGATCGTTTAATCCCTGTGGCATTGAAAAAAGTCTGCGTCCCTAATGGTTTCGCGTCATTTTCACGAGCGGTGCGCCGGATCTCATTTAAGATAAAATCTTTATTCATTAGCCAAAATCACATTTTGAAAAAACTGATAAGAAACAATTTTTACACCATGAAAGGGATTTAACACCAGCAAATCTGCATCGCCTGTAATCAAATAGTTGGCTTGACCTGAAACCGATAAATTTAACAGGAAATTATCTTTTTTATCCCGACAATCAGTAAATTCGTCCACAACATTTACCCAGGCAATTTTTTCGTAAAGCAAGGCAAGCAATTGTTCAATAGCCGCACTTGACACGCATTCCATTATTGGGCATGATACCTAGCCTGTCTTACCGCCTCCACTTCGGCGGTAATCTCTTCCAAACTCAGCTCATCGGTTTTAATTTGGTTCAAGAATTTCTTGAACCGTATGGAAAAAGTCTCTTTTTCCAATAATTCTAATAATTCCAGTTTTTCATCCAGGTTACATTGTTCAACAACCGTTTTAAGCTGTGAGAAATCTATAGCAACAGAAATAACCATGCTTTATCCTCTTAACCGATTCTAGCCAAGGGTTCTAATGTTAACCGCAAATCTCCGCCAATCTGCCTGACATCGAGTAATTTCAACATTTTTTTATCCTCCATGGTCGTCTGACCCGGCAGATGAAACAGCCCGCGCCCCTGGTCACCCAAGATGCAGGGCGCCATGTAAACCACCCATTCATCAACCAAACCTTCAGCCAGTAACGCACCATTGAGGACGGAGCCTGCTTCCACCAACAATTCATTGATTTGCTGCTGTGCTAAAAAATTCATCACTGCATAGAGATCAAGCCGGGAGTTTTTATCAGCCAGCTTATAAACTTCAAAACCGGCATTTTGCAAGGCCCGCTGCTTGTGATCATCCTGTGAACAAGTCAAAATCAGGCTCCTTCCAGGCAGTTTTGCCATCTGGGCAGTAACCGGCATATTCAATTCAGAATCGAGTACGACTCTGACAGGTTGCTTAACATCAAAATCTACCCGCGCATTCAAGGCAGGATCATCGGCTAACACAGTGTTAATACCTGTCAAAATAGCAGAGCTTTCCGCTCTTAACCGATGCACATCGGCTCTGGCTTCCGCTGAAGTTATCCATTTACTTTTTCCCGACGCCATCGCTGTGCGTCCATCCAGGCTCATCGCCAGCTTACTACGTACAAAGGGGCGAATTTCTGTCATCCTTTTAATAAAGCCGCGATTTAATAAGCGTGCATCTTCCTGTAATACACCGCAGGTTACTTCAATTCCGGCCGCCTTAAGCTTCTCCAGTCCACGACCTGACACCTGCGGATTGGGATCTTGCATAGCGGCCACTACACGGCTCACGCCTGCTTTTATCAGCGCATCGCAACAAGGCGGCGTTTTGCCATGATGACTACAGGGCTCCAAAGTCACATAAGCAGTTAGTCACATAAGCAGTTGCACCTTGAGCTTCCTGGGCATTTTTTAACGCTTCAACTTCTGCATGTCCAAGGCCAGCTTTAACATGCCAGCCTTCACCGATAACCACACCATTCCTAACTAAAACACAGCCTACACGTGGATTTGGATCAGTTGTATAGCGTCCCCTTTTAGCCAGTTGAATGGCTCTCGCCATATAAAAGGCATCTTGCTGTGCTAACATTATTTTTTTTGTAAATCTTCAATCATGTCAGTAAATTCACTGACATCCTGAAAGCTGCGATATACCGAGGCGAACCGCACATAAGCAACGTGATCCAGTGAACTCAACTCTTTCATGACTTTTTCCCCCAAATCCTGAGCAGTAATTTCACGTTCGCCCTTTTCCATCAGTTCTTTTTTTATGCGATTGATGGCAGCCTCAATAGCATCACTGTCAACAGGCCTTTTTTCCAAAGCTTTGAGCATCCCTGATCGTAGTTTGCTTTCTTCAAAAGGCACGCGAATGCCATCACGCTTAACAACACGCGGCATGGTTAATTCAGCCATTTCAAATGTGGTAAAGCGCTCTTTACAAACATTACATTCACGTCGACGACGCACCTGATCCCCTTCATTTACCAACCTGGAATCAAGAACCCGGGTATCTTGTGCCGCACAAAACGGACATCGCATAACTTAAGCCACTGTTTTTTATATGCCGAAAACTCGGCCTTTAAATTCAAAACAGATAATTTTATACCATTTCATTGATTTGCCTGTATTTTATTTCAGCAACTTAAAAAAGCTTTTCGGAGCGCCACATATCGGGCAAGACCAGTCATCAGGAATATCAGCCCAACAAGTCCCTGGCGCAATCCCGCTATCAGGATCACCTTTTTCTTCATCATAAATATGCTCACATTCCATACAGTGATATTTTTTAAAATCTGGCATTGCATGCTCCATAAAAATGATTAGTAACTATTAGCAGTTTGAAAAATAGAACGCTGATGACGCTGATTGTTTATGATACGCGCGTTTTTTCTGGTTTGAAAAAGCCGTTCATCTGTGTTCATCATAATCATCTGCGCCATCTGCGTTCCATTGTTTTGATGGCGCTGAGTGGTTACGTTTATTGTAATTCAGTTTATCAGTGTTCATCTGTATCAATCCGTGGCTAAATAATTACAATGATTATTGACAGGATA
>NQJG01000293.1 GCA_002256465.1 Methylococcaceae bacterium NSP1-1
CGTTTACACCACCGACCCCAGAGTTGAACCAAAAGCCCGCAGACTCAATCATATTACTTTTGAAGAAATGCTGGAAATGGCGAGTTTAGGTTCAAAAGTTTTGCAAATCAGGTCAGTAGAATTTGCCGGCAAATATAACGTTGCGTTACGCGTATTATCATCATTTAAAGAAGGGTGTGGCACACTCATTACCTACGAGGAATCACAAATGGAAAGTGCTTTAATATCCGGCATCGCTTTTAATCGGGATGAGGCAAAATTAACAATCACCGGAGTACCCGATTTACCTGGTGTTGCATTTAAAATTCTTGGTCCTATCGCCGATGCCAATATCGAAGTGGATATGATAGTCCAGAATATTGCCGAAGATGCCACCACTGATTTTACTTTTACCGTGCATCGTAATGATTATCAGCGTGCAAAATCCATACTGGATCAAACCTGTGTTGAACTGGGTGCCAGAAAAGTAACGGGTGATAATAATATTGTAAAAGTTTCTATCGTCGGCGTAGGAATGCGCTCCCATGCCGGAATTGCCAGCACCATGTTTAAAACATTGGCAGCTGAAGGTATCAATATTCGCATGATTTCAACATCAGAAATAAAAATCTCTGTCGTTGTTGATGAAAAATACCTGGAGCTTGCAGTAAGAGCGTTACATGCGGCTTTTGAATTGGATAAAGCTGCTGAAGAAGCTTAGGTAGTATTGCTTAATACCATGCTGGGCAGGTTTTTAGTAATTTTTATCTATTGGAATAATAGATCGGGCAGAAACAATTTCGTTGAAATAAAAACCAGTTAAAATTGGGGATGTATTTTTGAAACAACCTGCCTTAATTTGCCGGATGCTTCCGGCGCAATTTTATTGACAAGTTGGATATGAGTTTTACATTCTCCACCAAAGCGGGATCACAATGAATTGGTTACGAGCAGAACTTCAAATTTATTAATGGCCTGTTGGGTAATTTTAAATTGTTCCACTCCGCCAGTTTCGCGAAGAATATATATTGCAGCCAATGCATGAATGATGGAACCATTCTCGTGAATCAAAAAATCAGTGTTGCGTCCGACTACCTCTTCAATGACATGGAGGCCTCTGCCGTCTTTATCTAAATCTGTTGATAATTTGACCATATCACCGGTACGATAGCGAATGAAGGGCTGCGCTTCGGAGCACAGCCCTGTCATGACGGCCTCTCCCATTTCACCTGGCTTAACCGGATTGCCTTCAGAATCCAGAACTTCAAGAATATTGCTTTCACTCAGCAATAGCATTTGTTGATGACTGTTTGCATGAGCAATGAAGCCAGCATCTCTACTCCCGTATTCATTAGCAACCGGCACATTAAAGAATTCAGAAATCAGCTGGCGTTGTTCAGGATAAAGGGGTTCCCCAGTCGTGCAAATAACTTTTAAATTAGGCAAAGAGATATGCAAGCCATTTTGTCTGGCATAACTAGCCAATAGAGCAATACTGCTGGCATAGCCATAGATACACTTAGGATTGAATTTCTGTATCGCACTCAAATAAATTGACATGTTTTTCGGCGACATTTCAAACGCATTCAAAACCAGTTGATTAAGTAATCGGTCACGAATTGTTTTTATGCGATCAGTTTTATTGAGCTCAACGGGAGCGCCCCATAAATAAACTTCTGGTTCGCCCACATTAACGCCCCACCATCGTCTGGCGCGAATTCGGCCGGCTGCATCCGAGGCTTGACGAGATCTGCCAAAATTGAAGATAAGGGGTTGTCCACTTGAACCTCCTGTCGTATAACGAAAAGAACCTCCGGGAACATCATGCCAAGCCATTTCATTTCCGTGCTGTTGGGCATCTGCTTTGGTCATGGTTGGAAGTTTTTTAAACTCCTCAAAGGTCAAGTTTTCAAAATTGATGCCTGATTTTTCAATGCGTCTGGCATGCCATGGACTATGCTCCTTGGCGCTTTTCAGAAGAGTATGAAGCTTTTGCAATTGTAGTGCTTCAATATCATTCCTTGAATACCATTGAGTTTTTTCCAGATTATCTAAATAGGCAAACGTTGGCCTGTTTAATAATCTTTCTTGTAGAGGATAAATCAGCTGCCGCGAGATAAATGGGTTCATAGAAAGTTTAGAGGTTATTGCGAAATGTTGTCATAAAGAGCTTGTTTTTGTCGGCATGATTGGCCGCAGCAAATGTATCCAATGCATGCAGGCTTGCATTATGTCATTATTATAATTAGGAGTTCGTAATTGACATGGAATTCATTGATTTATTTTTGATATGTTGATATCGACGTTGTGAGATACAAAATGTGAGTGCGATCTGCCAGTATTAGAGAGACATACTATAATATTAATTCAATATAAACTATTTTCTTCATAGGAGGATTAATGTGTCAAGTTTATTAATGAACCCGAAATTTTCGGTAATTATTGCTGCATATAATTCGGGGGCTACACTATCCAAAGCAATTGATTCAGTCTTGGCGCAGTCGTATGCGGCTTATGAAATTGTTATTGTTGACGATGGCTCAACCGATAATACCTCGGCAGTCGCAAGGCATTATGAAGAAAAAATACGCTATTTTTTCCAGAAAAATTCCGGTGTTTCAAGTGCCAGAAATAAAGGCGTAGAGTTAGCTAGAGGTGATTGGGTGGCATTTCTTGACGCTGATGACTGGTATTATCCGCAACGTTTATATTGGCATGCTG
>NQJG01000069.1 GCA_002256465.1 Methylococcaceae bacterium NSP1-1
TATAGATCTGACGGGGACGGTAAATAGTGACTTGATTACCATGAATCATTTCACGCCAATGCGCCAACCATCCGGGCATACGCCCAATTGCAAATAAAACGGTAAACATATTAGTGGGAATACCGGCCGCCCGTAGTATCAGGCCTGAGTAAAAATCCACATTCGGATACAACTTTCTGGAAATGAAATAATCATCTTTCAGTGCAATTTCTTCGAGTCGTCTGGCAATATCCAGAAGTGGATCATTGACCCCCGGTTTGTTAAGCAGCTTGTCACAATGCTGTTTTAATACCTGGGCTCGGGGATCAAAATTTTTATAGACCCGGTGACCAAAACCCATTAACCGGCGCCCTGAATTCTTGTCTTTTGCCTGATTGATAAATTCAGTTCCATCCCCCCCTTCAGCGTGTATCTGTTCCAGCATCTTGATCACTTCCTGATTAGCGCCGCCATGGCGCGGCCCCCAAAGCGCCGCAATACCCGCGGTAATTACCGCATACACATTAGCCATACTGGAGCCTGCCGTACGCACGGACGATGTGCTACAGTTCTGCTCATGATCCGCATGCAGTATCAAAAACATATCAATGGCGCGTACGATGTCTGGGTCCAGTTGATAATCACGGACCGGCGATGAGAACATCATATTCATAAAGTTACTGGTATATTTGTACTTGATGGAAGGATAAACCAGTGGTTCACCGATTGATTTTTTATAAGAAAATGCCGCAATGGTACGCACCTGGGAAACCAGGTTGGCAACAATTTGTATTTCCGTCGCTTCATCCAGCCGATCGGGTACCGGATAAAAAGTGGACAGCGAAGCCACCATGGTTGCAAGAATCCCCATGGGATGAGAGCCACGAGGAAATCCGTTAAAAAAATGATGCATATCCTCGTGAATAATGGATGACTCATTGAGACGGGTTGAAAAGGTTTGCAATTGCTCACTGTTTGGCAGTTCACCATACAACAACAGATACGCAACTTCAGGAAATCGGGAATGTTCAGCCAATTCTTCTATGGGATAACCACGATAACGGAGTATGCCTTTTTCGCCATCAATATAGGTAATGGCGCTTTCACAAGCGCCGGTATTTCCATAACCATCATCAAGCGTTACATACCCGGTTTGGCTGCGTAGCTTGGTAATATCAATGGCCTTCTCACCCTCAACCCCCATGTAGGTCGGCAACGAGTAGGTTTGATTTTCCAGCGTCAATGTTGCTGGAGTAAGCAGTTTTAATTTATCGCTCATTTTAAATAAATCTCCAAATCTAATGTGTCGTTATTTTTATCTAGTTGTTCGATACGTGTTAAGTCACACGTGCAACTGCCCACTATTATTGTCGTATATTCATCATTTTGGCGGGAAGAAAAGCCTTGCCCAATGATTAATCCTTACCGCGCGCCAGCTTCACTGGTATTAATTTAGATGATTCAGTTCCTTCTCCCTTGAGGGAGAAGGTTAGGATGAGGGGGATTTTAAAGGCAACTTCCTCTCTGATCCCTCACCCCGACACTCTCCCGCAAGGAGAGGGGGGAACCCAAATTAACAATTGCGATGACGTAAATCCAGCGTAAAAGGATATTCTGTACTCAACTCTTCTGCTGGCGGCGCCATAGCCCTGGGCACTGCATTAGTGATGCTGAACTTTGCCAGCAGCGGTTTTTCTGAAGCCGCGACCGGAGTCGTCGCTAGCGGCGGCCTAATTATAACACCCGGCGTATGCCCATAATCCCAAAAACGTGTCATACGCCGGGTTTCCGCAGCGTAATCATTAACAGGGAAATCATCATAACTACGGCCGCCGGGATGAGCTACGTAATAAGTACAACCACCTACAGAACGGCCATTCCAGGTATCGATCATATCGAAAACCAGTGGCGTATGCGGCGCGATAGTGGGATGCAATGCCGAAGGCATCCGGTTACCGACACCTGTATTCGCTCAACCGATGAATCTACATAACGCGCGGTGCCGGTGCTACTGACTTCCTCGCCCAGCACATGCCAGGGTTCAATTGCAAACCGCAATTCCATGTCAACGCCATCAATTAAGGTATTACCATAGCGTGGAAAGCGGAATTCGAAAAACGGCTCCAGCCATTCCAGTTCAAATCCGTAACCGGCACGCTGCAAGTCTTTAGTCACTTGTTTCATATCTTCGCGGACATAATGCGGCAACATAAACCGGTCATGCAACTCAGTCCCCCAGCGCACCAAATCGTGTTTATAAGGTTCGCGCCAGAACCAGGCAATCAGCGAGCGCAACAAGAGCGTCTGTACCAGTGACATACGTGCATGTGGCGGCATTTCAAAAGCGCGTAGTTCAAGAATACCCAATCTGCCCGTGGAACTATCGGGAGAATACAATTTATCAATACAAAATTCGGAACGATGCGTGTTGCCGGTAATATCAGTCAATAAATGTCTTAACAACCGGTCAACAAGCCAGGGGGCAGGAACTTCACCTTCAGGCATTTGTTGAAAGGCGATTTCCAATTCATACAGCTTTTCATCACGGCCTTCATCTACCCGCGGGGCTTGGCTGGTTGGGCCAATAAACATGCCGGAAAACAGATATGATAATCCCGGATGATGCTGCCAGTAAGTCACCAGGCTGCGAAGTAGATCAGGGCGGCGCAATAACGGGCTGTCGGTCGGTGTTTCCGCACCCATAGTGATATGGTTGCCACCGCCGGTTCCGGTATGCCGGCCATCCTGCATGAATTTTTCTGTCCCTAATCTGGCCTGGTGCGCCTGCTCATAAAGAATGGTGGTTTTTTCCACCAGCTCTTGCCAGGTTTTAGACGGATGAATATTCACTTCGATAACGCCGGGATCAGGCGTAACCATCAAGCGCTCGATGCGATAATCACGAGGCGGCTCATAACCTTCCATTACGATGGGCATTGCCAGATTTTCGGCGGTTGCTTCAATAGCCGCGACCAGCTCAAGATAATGCTCCAGCAAAGTCAGCGGTGGCATAAAGATATACAGCCGCCCTTCCCTGGCTTCCACACACAGCGCAGTATGCGGCACTTCAACTTCTACGGCGACATCATCACCCGGTTCCTGTTCGATAATTTCCGGATGTTCATTAATTTTGGCTTCAATATGACTGTAGCGACGCGTCACCTCGCCATAATAATCGCCTAATTCGGGCAAGTCCTCAAACAGACTTTGGGGTTCTTGCGTTTCCCGTTTATCAGGCGCAATCCATGGCAAGCTGGCTAAAGGTAAACGCATACCCATGGGTGAGTTACCTGGAATCAGAAACATCGCACCGCGCCTGAAATCCCAGGGACCGCTTTTCCAGCATTGTTCAGACCAATTCCACTTGATCGGTAAAGTAAAACCAGCAGGCTGGTCCAAGCCGGTATCCAATAATTTAGTTAAGGTTTTGCGTTCAATAGAGTCTTTCAGATTACTTTTTAAAGGGTCAATATTTTCAGGTATCGTGCCTTCTTGCCAGAGATAATAAAAATTATCTTCAAAAGCAGTGACTATATATCGGGAATGCACGCCCAAACGCTGGCTGATTTGGTGAATAAATTTTTGCGCCTGTTTTACACTATGACCGTAATCCTTATTTATATCGGCCAGTAACGCTGGATTTCGCCAGACCGGTGTTCCATCCTTACGCCAGAAAATGCCGTATTGCCAACGCGGCAAAGGTTCGCCGGGATACCACTTGCCTTGGCCATAATGCAGCATCGCCCCCTTTGCAAACACATCACGCAAACGAATGGTCAATTGTTGTGCACGTTCACGCTTGTTTGCACCATCAGCGTGCGTGTTCCATTCATCGCCTTCCATGTCATCGACCGAAACAAAGGTAGGTTCACCACCCATCGTCAGACGGACATCTCCCTCGATTAACTGTTTATCAACATATTGTCCCAAGGCATCAATGTGATACCACTGTTCATCGGTATAAGGTTTGGTAACACGAGGGTCTTCGTGCAAGCGTTCCACGGTGTTACTGAATTCAAATTCCACTTCACACTTGTCAGTGCCGCCTGTTACCGGTGCAGCACTGGCCGGATCAGGCGTACACGCCAATGGAATATGACCTTCGCCCGCCAATAATCCCGAAGTAGGATCCAGCCCTATCCAGCCTGCGCCGGGAATATACACTTCCGTCCAGGCATGTAAATCGGTGAAATCGTGCTCCGGGCCGGATGGCCCATCCAGCGATTTAACATCCGAGGTAAGCTGAACCAGATAACCGGATACAAAACGCGCGGCCAGGCCCAGATGACGGAGGATCTGCACCAGTAACCAGGCCGAATCCCGGCAAGAGCCACTGCGTATTTTCAACGTCTCTTCGCAGCTCTGGATGCCGACTTCCATACGGATGTTATAGCTGATTGCTGCAAAAACGGCGCGATTAATATCAACTAAAAAATCATTGATGTTACGCTTGCTGATATCGAACTCTTTTACCCATTGCATCAATAACGGGCCATTTTCAAGTAATTCCAGGTAAGGCTGGAGTTCTTTGAGGGTCAGAGTGTCATATTTAAAAGGATAGTTCTCGGCATAGTCCTCAACAAAAAAATCAAAAGGATTAATCACCGTCATATCGGCGATGACTTCAACCTCAACGCTGAGTTTTTGGCATTTATCAGGAAACACCACGCGCGCAAGAATATTGCCAAAAGGATCCTGCTGCCAATTGATAAAATGGTTTTTCGGCTCAATGCGCAAGGCATAAGCCTTGATAGGCGTCCTGCTATGGACCGCAGGACGTAATCGAAATACATGAGGCGACAAAGACACAGGTCTATCGAACTTGTATATCGTTTTGTGACGAATGGCGACGCGAATGGTCATAATCTTTTCCTATTGCCCGAGAGTTAGTTTGCTTATTACAACACTAGCGTTGTTTTAGAAAGCAGCATGGAATAATGCTAGCAGGAATTGTTCCAAATTTTTCATACATTAAAAATAGAAAAATTCGGTGTATTTGTATTCGCCATTCAAGTCTCAATGGCAACGGTTATGCCTTCGACCGGAATATTATGGATTAGCAGCCATGTAATGAATAAATAACTTTGGGTTTTGCTGTTGCAGTCTGGCTCTGAGTTTAATAATGCTTTCATTAACACCATTTTCTTTCTTTTCCACTAAACTGCACATCAATTGCAACGACGCTTTTCCGACACCTGCACAATCAGCAGAAAAAACGTTTTTAGCAAGCGCCGGTTTATTTAGCACCACCCAAGCCGGAAAAAACGTGGGTTCGAGCTCCGGGTCGAGCTCGTTAAATTGCCGCCAATCATCTAACAATAACCGATTGCAAGTGCTTTTAACCACTGTTTCTGCAACGTTGGGGAAGGCCAAAAACAATCTGAACCAACTTTCTAATCCTTCCAGTTCTTTATTCAGCTTGAAACAAGCTTCGCCATAACGAAAAAGTAAAACAGGCTCTTTGATCCAGTCCGCTTGCCGAGTGATAGATGAGAGAACTTGCTGCCATTGAAAGCCTTTAAAAGCAGTAAAGCTTAAATGATCTTCAGGTGATTCAGCATCAAAACAACGGTCAGCAACTTCTACAGAAAGCTCGTGCCATAAAGGCGTAAGAAAATCATGCGCAAACTGTCCAAAAACTTCAAAAGCCAATGGTGTAATTGATTGCAATAACAATTTGATTTTTCTGTTGCTGGTGTTCCCCAACGATGTCATTTCATCTTGAAGCGTCAATAAATATTCAAATTTTTGGTGCTTTTCAGGAGCCAGCGATTTTAGCTGGCTCATTAAAAGCAAGACATCATCCGCACGTTTATCAATAATAGCCCTAACCAGGTTATTGCTGGCGCAAGCGGGCGCACTGTCAAAAAACAAATCCGTCTGTATCCGATTCTGGGCCGGTTCATAATCGGTGGTGAAAATAATTTCATTAGCCGGAAAACGGCAAAAACGGAGTGGTTGATTGGTCACCGAGGTATACGAGTGAAGGGAAGATTCAAGTTTCAGTTTTTCGGCATAGCGCCGGGCAATCTCAAGATCAGCGATGATGGCCGGGGCCGTTGCTTTAAAATGATCTTCCAGATAAGGGATTTCACCCTTTCTCCAGTTCTGGTAATCATTGTAATCAAGGTAACCCACTCTGAGTAACCAATTTAAAACTGAAAATTTTCCTTCTTCAAATAGCATTAAATCGACTTGATTATGAATAGTTTGATTCGACATTAAATTATTTTGAAATTGAAAAAACTGATTCTGAGCTTAGCAATAATTTCATAGACTGGGTAATAAAAATCCACGACAGAAAACAGGCCCAGCCAACGAGGTAAATTACTGACTAAGATGCTTGATCTGATGGAGTACGGCCATGACATCACCGTACTTATGCTGGATCGCGGTATACACACCTTCCTTTTCCAATAACAGCGTTGGAAAACCTTTAACATCCAGTTTGCGTGTGAATCCAATTTCTTTCAGCAGCGCCTCATGGACGGCAGGACTTTCCATATCCGCTGAAAAGCGCGCGCTATCCAAACCAATTTCCTTAGCCAGTTCAAGCAGCGTACTCATATCGGCAGGATTTCTTGCCTCCAAATAATACGCCTGCTGGATTGCCAGGATCATGATTTCTTCGTATTGGGGATCTTGTCTTCTTGCGGCAATGACAGCACGACAGGCTCCGTAAGTTGATCGCCGGGGAGCACATTTTTCCCAAAATTCAAAATTGAACGGTGTGCCTGGAACGGTTTGTTGGATGTTTTGCCAGATACTCCGCAACTTGGCCTGCATGTCCGCCGGCATCGCTTGATCAGTGTCCGGAGCAAGCCCTCCCAGAACGCGTTGGCCGCTCACATTATCAGGAAGGCCTGCAATAATCCCTTTCCAGAGAGGTCTGAATGCCCAGCACCAACTGCACATGGGGTCGTGGAAGTAGTAAAGTCTGTGAAGCATGGCTAAGCCTTCGCTAGTAAACGCGTCGACGAGGTGTCAACCAACGAAAGGGTCTAAAGTTCAACAGGATGTTTGCTAAACCCATGTCCAGAAAGGCCCGCAGGGTCATTTTCGATTAATAGGGGTCAAAGTATGACAATCTGGTAATTGTCACTATGTACCAAAA
>NQJG01000070.1:0-5302 GCA_002256465.1 Methylococcaceae bacterium NSP1-1
ATTTTTGGCTGCCGAGTTAAAAATCCTGCCGGAACACACAGTAATATTGGCCTTGGGCACTGTTGCTCATCAGGCGGTATTAAAAGCCTATAATCTGAAACTGAGCAGTGCTGTATTTGCTCATAATGCTCAACACAGATTACCGGGTGGACTTACGCTGATTGATTCTTATCATACCAGTCGTTATAACGTGCAGACTAAACGGCTGACAAAAGAAATGTTTTCGGATGTTTTTCGTACTATCGGACAGTTATTGGATAAATCGTAAATACACAAAAACAGCCGCAACGATTGGTTGAATGGTAAGTCCTTGATTTATTGCTATGGATAAATTACTTTTGGTTTGAAGTATGCTGCAGGATATTTTGGATCAAATTCATCTTGAGTTTGATCCACTGATTGCTTATCAACAAAGACAACTATTGGCGTGAAGCTTGAGGCAGGATATTTAGGGTCGGGCTCAGTTTGAGGCTGATCTTTAGCCGCTGCATCTTTATCAAGGTAAATGACGCTTGGCTGAAAATCCGCGGCCGGGTATTTGCTGTCGGTAGCAGCAGACGCAAAAAGCGGATGTAAAGCAACCACAGCCATTGCCAACCCTAAAAAAGTCGATTTTTTCATATTTAGTAGCCTCCAATAGTTGTAAACAAGGCTTGGTTAACTTGCTTTTGGCCCAAGCCAGTTAATTTTAAGTATCAAGTATTTTGAGTGAATTCGCAACTGCTTTTAGTGTAACCCCTAGTCGGATTACGCTTAAATCAAAGGATTATGTTAATCTGATTTCCCCTCACCCAACTCTCTACCTCTGGAGAGGGCTTTTTTTCTTGACGTTAGATGTTGAGCTCTTAATTCGTATTAAAGTCTGGAACAATTAATCAATAGACAATCTGTTGCTCTTTCAATGTACTGTAAATATCATCGATAGAATGTTTTTCAGTATCAAAACTTATATCGGCCAAATGAGTATTGTAATTGACGCACAAACAAATCAACCCAGCGTTTTTGATAGCCAGAATAAGTGAGGTATTTTGGGTTTCCAGAACAGTCGTCGCATGGCCGTTATCAAACAGTTTTCTTTCCAGTTTATAGGCGACTTCCTTGCTGCTTGAACCGGTTAAGGCAATTGCGGTGGCTTTCTGGCTATAACGGGCCGCGCGTTCTTCTGCGCTGACCGGTTGCTGGTTATCCTCATCGGTAGCGCCGGTAATCATGCCGGCACCGACTGTGCCGTTAGTCAAGCGGTCAATAATAATGAAAGCCCCGGTGCCTTTGTTGATTTTATAAGGATCAAAGACGACAGGTGCCGTGACGGTAACCGTGCAGGAACCTATTTCATTCAGTTGCAATTCAACGGCATCATGGTGTTCCAGGGTATTGACATCAATCCGGTGATGGATCATGGCAATGGAGCCGGAAACGCTGCGTGTTGCCAGTTTAAGGGTGTATTGACGGCCGGGTGTTAAGGCTTTTTCAGTCATCCAGACGATTGTGGCTTTAAATTTGTCGGCGACTGTTGCCGTCTGTTGCTCTGTGCCGATCAGCATATCGCCACGGCTGATATCAATCTCATCTTCCAGTGTTAAGGTCACCGCCATCGGTGGAAAGGCTTCCTTAAGTTCTCCGTCATAAGTGACGATGGCTTTGATTTTGCTGCTTTTACCTGAAGGCAAGGCGGTGATTGGATCGCCCTTGCGAAAAATACCCGATGCCACGGTGCCGCAAAAGCCTCGAAAATCCAGGTTGGGCCGGTTAACATACTGAACCGGGAAGCGGGCATCGTTAAAGTTGTGGTCGTTGGCGATTTCGACGTTATTGAGGGCTTCCATTAACGGTTCGCCGATAAACCAGGGCATATTCTCGCTACGATTCACGACATTATCCCCGTCCAGTGCGGACATCGGGATAAAACAGATGTCATGTATATCAAGTGTGTCTGTGAAGCGCAGGTAATCCTGTTTGATTTTGTTGAAGGTGGCTTCGCTGTAGTCAATCAGGTCCATTTTATTGACCGCAACGATGATGTGCTGAATCCCCAGTAAAGAGGCGATGAAGCTGTGCCGCTTGGTCTGGGTTTGTACGCCGTAACGGGCGTCGATCAGGATGATGGCCAAATCACAGGTTGAGGCACCTGTGGCCATGTTGCGGGTGTATTGCTCATGTCCCGGGGTATCGGCAATAATAAATTTGCGGGTGGACGTGGAAAAATAGCGATACGCCACATCAATGGTAATACCCTGTTCGCGTTCGGCCTG
Source organism: Methylococcaceae bacterium NSP1-1 (assembly GCA_002256465.1). GTDB lineage: Bacteria > Pseudomonadota > Gammaproteobacteria > Methylococcales > Methylomonadaceae > Methylobacter_C. The sequence goes on from NQJG01000070.1 coordinate 2,253, forward strand.
TAAACCATCCACCAGTAATGCCAGGTCTATCTTGCCGGCACCGGTGGTACCTGATTTGACACTGTCCGCCTGCACCGCAGCCAGTTGATCTTCGTAGATCATTTTGGAATCGTGCAGCAAACGACCGATCAGTGTGCTTTTGCCGTCATCGACATTGCCGCAGGTTAAAAAACGTAATAATTCCTTGCGTTCATGTTGAGCTAAATAAGCATCAATATCGGTACTGATTAAATCGGATTGGTGGGACATATTGTTTCTCTGAATTCCTGTTATGAGTTGCAGTGATCGGGCCTTGTTAGAAGTCAATTCTGTTGACTTATCAGCATCGGCCCCTTCTCCCTCAGGGAGAAGGCCGGGATGAGGGTATAAAATTGAGCTTTTTTCTTATTTTCATTTCCCCTCACCCAACCCTCTCCCTTTGGAGAGGGATTTGAACAACTTACGTTAACTAATTTGTTGTTAGAGTGTTGTTAGAAGTAACCTTCGCGCTTTTTCTGCTCCATGGAACCGGACTGGTCGTGATCAATCAACCGTCCCTGGCGTTCAGAGGTTGTGGTTAACAGCATTTCCTGAATGATTTCCGGCAGCGTGGTCGCATTAGATTCAACGGCACCGGTTAACGGGTAGCAGCCTAACGTGCGAAAACGCACCTTTTTCATTTCGACTTTTTCATCAGGGCCGATGGGCATGCGTTCATCATCAACCATGATTAACATGCCGTCGCGGTTAACGACAGGACGCTCCTTGGCAAAATATAACGGCACAATCGGAATGTTTTCCAGATGGATGTATTGCCAGATGTCCAGCTCTGTCCAGTTGGACAGCGGAAACACCCGAATGCTTTCGCCCTTGTCTATTTTGCCGTTGTAGATGTTCCATAATTCGGGACGCTGGTTTTTGGGATCCCAACGATGGTTTTTGTCGCGGAACGAATAAACCCGTTCCTTGGCGCGTGACTTTTCTTCGTCACGGCGTGCGCCGCCAAAAGCGGCGTCAAACTGGTATTTATCCAGCGCTTGCTTAAGCGCGTCCGTTTTCATGACATCCGTGTGTTTTTTACTGCCGTGGGTAAAAGGCCCGATGCCCTGATCAACGCCGTCCTCATTGATATAAATCAGCAACTCCAGACCCAGTTTTTTAACCATCTGGTCACGAAACTCAATCATTTCCCTGAACTTCCAGGTGGTATCGACGTGCATCAAGGGAAACGGCGGCTTGCCGGGAAAAAATGCCTTCATGGTCAGATGCAACATGACGGCAGAATCCTTGCCGACGGAATACAACATGACAGGACGCTCAAATTCAGCCGCTACTTCACGAATGATATGAATGCTTTCAGCTTCCAGCTCTTTAAGATGTGTTAGTTTATGATCAGTCATTAAAAGTCCGTCGGGTTGAATATCACTGTATGATTATTGAGTACCCTCAATAAAAAACATTCCATTTTAATTTGAACGGGCTTTTAATTCCAGTCATCCTCAAATAAAAAGATACAGATAGCTATAGAAAATGTAGCTTTCCATAACCACACTCTCGTGGTTATGGAAAAATCGGCAGTATTAGTGATTTACTTGCTGATAAAGCTCTGGCTGCTCAGGGCCTTCAATAATCAACTCTGCCAGCGCACCTTTATCAATAGCGCGTGACAAGCTGTGATCAACGAGTAGATATTTACCGGGAACTTCGGCGGTAAACTCAATCATAACCGCAGAACCCGGTGAGATATTGGTCGTTTGAACATCTTTCAGGGGCGGGTTGGTGATGGCTCCGTCTTTGTATAATTTATCGAAAACAACGCCAATGATGTGAAAGTTGGCTGCGATATGTGATCCGACACCGACAAACAAGCGAATTTTTTCACCCACTTTCGCTTTTAATGCCCGCTCACCACTGAGTGAGTTGACCCTGCCATTAAATAGAAAATAGTCCGGTTGCTCCGCCAAAAGCTTTTCTTTACTGAGCGCTTGAAAACCTTTTGCGCCGTATTTCCCTGTCGTGTAAAAATCGCCCTGCATAACATAAAACTCACGGTCAACTTTTGCCAAACCTTCGGACGGCTCCACCAGGATCATGCCATACATACCGTTGGCGATATGTGAAGGCGCATGCGGGCTGGCACAGTGATAAACATAAATACCGGGGTGCATGGCTTTAAAGCGGAAGCTTTTTTCTTCGCCCTGCCCAACTTGCATTAACGGCGCACCACCGCCAGGGCCGGAGACGGCATGCAAATCGATGGAATGCGCTGAATGACCGGCGGCGGCATGCTCTGCCGAGGTATGTACATTATGGCCTTGATGCGCGGCTCCCGGTTTACCGTGACTTAAATGTATTTCTACCTGATCCCCTGCCCTGGCACGAATAAACGGCCCCGGCACTTTGCCGTTATAAGTCCAGTATTGATACGTCACTTCAGGCATCATTTCCGCGACCAGTTCCTCGGTATAAAGATCGACTTTCACCAATTGCGCTTCTGTTCGATTAAGCGGCGGCGGCAAATCATCCGCATTGCGGCCAATTTCATCGGTATCAATATTATGCGAAACCGCTGCTGTTCCAGCCGACATTGGCATGGCATGATGCATTTCCTCATCGGAGTGAGCCGCCATTTCTTCGGCTGTCATCGCTTTATGCTTGGCTTTCTCGGCTTGAAGGGCGTTGTATTTTTCGGCCATTGCCTTGTACTTGGCTTCATCCGAGCAGCCGATTATTGTGCTGCTTAATGCTATCGAAAATAATAGCAATTTGTGGGTTTTATTCATAATGTCATCTGTTGTGAGAATAAATTTGTTGGGTGGGTAGAGCGATAGATCTAAAGGTGCGTATAACGCACCCTACACACTGCCCGGAGTGTTAGTGCAACGAAAACGTAATGGACAGGTTTAAAAAAACCGTCCGGTATGATGTTTTACTATTAAAATCAACGTCTGCGAACGACTTGATAAGGACGAGCAATATAGCCCAGCGGAACACTCCACACGTGCACTAAACGACTGAATGGAAAAACCAGGAATATCGTCATACCCAAAAACAAATGCAGTTTAAAGATG
>NQJG01000070.1:5354-6469 GCA_002256465.1 Methylococcaceae bacterium NSP1-1
CTAATCTGATCCGCAGCGCCACTACGAAAAGTAACAATGCGTTGCGCCCATTCCGACAGCAGTATCATATTGGCACCGTCACTGTGGTAAATCGATATGGGCAAGGTAAGCAGACCCAGCGCCAACTGCACACCGATAAGCAACAGGATAAAAATATCCATGCGGCTACTGGTTTTACGAATGCGGGCATCGGTTAAACGGCGGCGTATCAATATATAGGTACCTTTGGCGCAGATTCCGCCAAAGATGCCACCGGCGACAACAGCCAGTATTTGCTTGGCCGAAGTGGACAGGCCTAAGCCGTGATAAATCGCCGGCGGTGTCAGTAATCCAACGAAGTGTCCGACAAACAGCAACAATATGCCGATGTGAAACAAATTACTGCCCAGGCGTAATTCTTTCGCACGCAGTAATTGACTGGACCCTGTGCGCCAAGTGTATTGATCACGGTCGTAACGCGCTATGCTGCCGATGATAAACACGCTTATTGCGACATAAGGGTAGTAACCGAACAATAATGTATTGAGATAACTCACGATGTGACTCCTTCAAAGAGAACGATTTTGCGATTTGAGAAACTGATCGCGCGACGTAATAGTGATTGGACTGACGGTCGCAGCCTGTGTCTGACAACTATCCCCTGCCCCCATAAAACTGACGGCCTCTTCTTCCCATATTTCATCCATGTGTAATAACGTTTCATCCGGGGTTTCAGTGGCCGCTTGTTGACGGATTTCGTAAATCCCTTCCGGTTCACCGGCAAGTCCTTCCAGTGAATCAAAAATCGCCTTAAATTTACTGCCTCTCTCAGCTAAACGCGCGCCCAGCAAACTCAATACCGGCATGGCATCCTGTAATAATTTGACGGCTTCTGCCGGTTCCTGCTGCGATAAAAACTCCAGAAACAAGGGAATGTAATCGGGTAATTCATGTGTGGACATTTCAAAGCCGTGTGACTCATACATCTGTAATAGATTTACCATGGCCTGTCCACGGTCGCGTGATTCACCATGTACGTGTTCGAAAATATGCAGCGATACATATCGCCCACGGTCAAATAACGCCACATAATGTTCTTGTAAATCCAGCAAGTCCGCACCGCGATAAGAATTTAT
>NQJG01000071.1 GCA_002256465.1 Methylococcaceae bacterium NSP1-1
CTTAAAAGGACACTCCCGTTTTTCAGGCAATCAGGGAGATGAGGTTATTTTTAATGAAGGCTATACTTCTATTACCACATTCAATTCAAGCATTGGCGAGCGACACTACGAAGCTAATAAATCCATTTCGCAGTTGTGCTTTTCCTTGAGTAAAAAGTGGTTGGACAGATACTTTGGCGAAAATAAATTTACGCAGTTTTTCAATAAACGCGGCATCCAACAATTAAGTTATCAACCCATCTCTCATCAGGGAATTATTGCTGCACAGCAGTTATTGACTAATAATGTATCGAGCGAAGTAAGAACGCTATTTATGCATGGACAGGCTATGTCCCTATTGGCTGCAGAATTAAGTCATCTATGCGAGGATAAATACGAAAATTCAGGGAGATTTAATCAAAAAGACAGGGAAATAGCGAATTTGGCAAGAGATATTCTATTTCTCGAATTCAAAAAACCTCCCTCTGTAGAAGAGTTATCAAAACGCGTGGGGACAAATCAATTTAAGTTAAAAAAATTGTTTCACCATTTTTTTAACAACACGCCTTATGGCTTATTATTGGAAATCAGAATGAATAATGCCTATCAGTTACTGGAATCAACCCGTTGCCATGTGAGTGTTGCCGCGGATTTTGTTGGTTACGGCCACGCAAGCAATTTTAGCACTGCATTTATAAAACATTTCGGGGTTTCACCGAAAGCTATTTCCAAAAAATAATGAAGCCCGACTGCGTGCTCAACGTTGATTTTTTATTCTGATTGCCTTATATCTTTGGTAACCAAATTTTTTAAGAAAAGATGATCACATGAGTACACTGCACATTGTTTGCTCCCACTGCCATGCCGTAAATCGAATTCCGTCAGAGCGTTTGGCGCAACATCCCCGTTGCGGTAAATGTAAAGAGGCTTTATTTAGCGGGCATCCAGTGGAATTAACAGGCAGCTCTTTTCAACAGCACATTTCCCGTAATGATATTCCTGTCGTTGTCGACTTCTGGGCCGCCTGGTGTGGGCCTTGCAAGATGATGGCTCCGGCTTATGCCCAGGCGGCAGTTAAACTTGAACCGCGGGTACGCCTGGCAAAACTCAATACGGAACAGGAACAGGGCATTGCTGCTCAATTTAATATTCGCAGCATACCTACCCTGATTATATTTAAAGGCGGTGTTGAGCTTGCCCGCCAAGCCGGTGCCATGAGTGCAGCAGATATTATTCGCTGGATAAACAGTCATGTTTAAAATGGATTTTACCTGTCAGTTACAACTGTTCGTATAACGCCATATACTCTTTAGCGCTTTTAGTCCAGGAGTAGTCTTTTTTCATCCCGGTGGTTTGTAATTGTTTCCAGGTTTTGGGTTGGCTATAGACAATAAGTGCACGCTTAATCGTTTCCATTAACGCTCCGGAAGTTGCTTCATTAAAAACAAAGCCCGTTGCGGTGTTTTTGCTCAGGGTTTCCGGTAACGTATCAACGACCGTATCAGCCAGACCTCCGGTTTTTCTGACGATGGGAACGGTAGCATAACGTTGACTGTATAACTGGTTTAGCCCGCAAGGTTCGAATCGTGATGGCATCAGGAAAATATCCGCACCCGCTTCAAGCAGGTGAGCCAGAGCTTCATCATAACCAATAGTAATCGCTATTTTATCGGGATAAGTTTCAGCAAAAAGGGACAACTGCTGTTCAAAGCTCTTGTTGCCATTGCCGAGCAAAAAAAACTGGAGAGGAAGTGTCAGCATCTCGGGCAGACACTCCAATACCAGGTCTATGCCTTTTTGTTCCACCAGACGACTAACCAATGCGATCACAGGAATGTTATTGTCAACAGGTAGAGAGTGTTTGTTTTGCAGGGCTGTTTTGTTGAGCTGTTTTTTGTTTAACGTTGAAATATTATAACGCTCACTTATATAGGCATCAGTTTCGGGATCCCACTGATTAGCATCTATACCATTGATAATGCCGGTTAGAACCTCTTTTCGGTGACTTAACAAGCCCTCCAGACCATAGCCAAAATCAGCTGTTTGTATTTCCTGTGCATAAGTCGGGCTTACCGTAGTGATACGATCCGCATAGGCCAGACCGCCTTTAATAAAGGACAGCATGTCGTTAAATTCAATCCCGTCCGGATTCCAAAGCGACTTGGGCAGATTCAGGGAGGCCTCGGTGGTTTTTGGGAATATGCCTTGATAAGCCATATTATGTATAGTAAACACTGTAGCGGGCCGACTGGCTTCCAGCGATAGTAAAGCCGGTACCAGTCCGCTTTGCCAATCATTGCAGTGGATAATATCGGGTGTCCATTCCAAATAGCTGCGGTTCATCGCCACTTCTACGGCGATACGGCAAAACAGGGCAAAGCGTTCGGCAGTGTTCGCCCAGGCATTTCCTTGTTCATCAACATAGGGGTTACCCGGGAAATCAAAGAATTCGGGGTAATCTACCAGCCATACAATGACTTGTGTCCCCGGCAGACGGGTTTCCAGGATATTTACATCAGTATTATTCACCCGCACGGTGCTTTTGTAGTAAATTTCTTCAGTAGTTTTTATGGCCCGATAATTAGGCATTATCAGGCGCACATCCACACCCAATTCCGCCAATGCCTTGGGCAAGCTGCCCGAAACATCAGCTAGCCCTCCGGTTTTAATCAGGGGATGCGCTTCACTGGTAACAAACAGTATTTTTTTCATCATCCGTTATTTCGCCAGTTATATTTTTAAAATAATGCCCGCCAAGGGTGGCAGAGTCAGGTTGATGGAATTTGCTTGGTGCATCCAGGGTATCGGTTCAGAAACCACCGCGCCATTGGCAACATTGCTGCCGTCATACAAACTTGAATCGGAATTAAAAACCTCATAATAGGTCCCGGCTTCGGGCACGCCTATGCGGTAATTCTCTCTGACTACCGGCGTAAAATTGAGAACAACAATCAACTCTTGATCATCCCCTTTACGGCGATAACTGATGACTGATTGTTCGACATCATGGCAATCTATCCATTCGAAGCCCTGATAAACAAAGTCCTGTTTGAACAAGGCCGGCTGCGCCTTGTAAACCTGGTTTAACTCTTTTATCAGGGTTTGGATACCTTTATGATGCGGGTATTCCAGTACATACCAGTCCAGCGCCTGATTAAAATTCCATTGTGTACCCTGGCCAAACTCACAGCCCATGAACAGCAGTTTTTTTCCTGGATAAGTGAACATGAATGTTAAAAGCAGGCGTAAATTGGCAAACTGTTGCCATTCATCACCGGGCATTTTATTGATTAATGAGCCCTTGCCATGGACAACTTCATCGTGCGAAAAGGGTAAGGTGAAGTTTTCTGTAAACGCATAAAGCATACCGAAAGTCAGTTGTTCATGATGGAATCGTCTGTGTACAGGATCCACGCTCATATAAGCCAAAATGTCATTCATCCAGCCCATATTCCATTTCATGGAAAAACCAAGCCCCCCGACCCATACTGGCCTTGTAACCTGAGGCCAGTCTGTCGATTCTTCAGCCATCATGACCGTTCCGGGAAACTGCTCATGGGTAACCGTGTTCAGTTCTTTAAAAAAAGCGATCGCTTCAAGATTTTCATTGCCGCCGTACATGTTGGGAATCCAGTCATGCTCTTCACGCGCGTAATCGAGATAAAGCATCGAGGCAACCGCATCCACTCTTAAGCCGTCAAGATGAAACTCTTCCATCCAAAAGACGGCACTGGCCAGTAGAAAATTTCTTACCTCATTACGGCCATAATTATAGATTAAGGTACCCCAGTCCCTGTGCTCGCCTTTCCGGGGGTCTTCATGTTCGTAAAGAGCACTGCCGTCGAAACCTGCCAACGCAAATGAATCCTTGGGAAAATGAGCAGGGACCCAGTCAAGAATAACGCCGATATTATTCTGGTGGCAGGTGTCAATGAAATAACGGAAATCATCCGGTGTCCCGAAACGGCTGGTAGGGGCAAAGTAGCCTGTGGTTTGGTAGCCCCAGGAGTCATCCAGCGGATGCTCGGTAATAGGCATGATTTCTATATGCGTAAAGCCAAGTTCTTTAACGTAGTCAACGAGCTCATCAGCGAGGCTACGATAATTCAGGAAATTGCCGACATTGTCGCGTTTCCATGAACCCAGATGAACCTCATAAATGGACATGGGTTCATGCAGCCAGTCATGACTGCTTCGATTTGACATCCACTTCTGATCTTGCCATGAGTAAGTGTTATTTGGAACCACGATAGACGAGGTATTGGGCCGCAATTCAAATTGTTGCCCATAAGGGTCTGTCTTAATCAGCACCTGATTGCTTTGCCGGTTTAATATTTCAAATTTGTATAAACAACCTGCGGTAAGTCCTGGTATAAAAAGCTCCCAAATACCACTGCCACCCAGGCTGCGCATGGGATTACAACGGCCATCCCAGCGATTAAAATCACCGATGACACTGACTCGGCCGGCATTAGGGGCCCATACGGTAAATAAAACCCCCTCGATATTGTCAACAGTATGCTGATGCGCGCCCATTTTCTGGTAAATATGCCAGTGTTTGCCCTCAGCAAACAAATGCCGGTCAAATTCCGGCAATTGCACACCGAAGTCATAAGGGTCGTAATTAGTGTGTTTACTACCGTCTTTATCAATCCAGGCTAATTGATAATGCTCAGGCAATTCGTTTTGTTGAGCGGTATATTCAAAAAAGTCCGTTCCAGTTATGCGTGGTATACGGGGGCCGCCGCCGGCAAAGCTGACAGATTCCGCGTAGGGTAAATAGACCTTAACAGTTATTAGTTTGTCGTGTGGATGGCGACCCAAAACAGAAAAAGGATCGTGATGTTTTGCTTCAATGATTTTTATCGATTCACTGTCTAGCTTGTTCATGGATTGCTCTTTCACGTGTGGGGCCTCAATGCGGTGGGATAATGATCTTAAATGTTAACAAATTAAGCAACAATGTAATAACCTATTCAACAAGTTTAATTGATAAAAGGCTAACTGATACTCAATCCGTAGATCGGATATCCGACTTAACTGTCATGAAGACGCTCTGATTACCCCGGAAAATGAAAGAAATAATTCGGAATTTCAGGCACACTGATCTCTAACCAAAGCGTATTTTTTTACTTTTCAAAAAAACTGTTGAAAAGTTTAAATTTAGCTAAACCAAAAAATCTATGGATTGTTAAAATCAACAAAAAACGAATTCTTCTCTAAACCTATCAAATGTTGCAAACCGGATACCTGATGTTCGTGCTTGCAAGGTTTCGAGAAAATCACAGGCGGCACACGACCCAAAAGCGAGTGCGCCAGG
>NQJG01000294.1 GCA_002256465.1 Methylococcaceae bacterium NSP1-1
AAAAACAGCAATACAAAAAACCTTGCCTGGAAAATTCATACCGAAGCCAGTCGGGGTTTGCAATCCCGGCCGGAACGTTTGAAGACTTCAACAATTTACAAAGCGTGAGTGACGGGTTGCAAATCCCGTCACGCTTCGGTGCTGTCCAATATTCCCATGGCATTTCACAGGCTTTCAAGTCAGGCGTATCGATTTGATCTGCGCTATCGCTATCGGATGACCCAGCGAAGCCGCTTTGGCTATCCACATAAGGGTAAAATTATTGTCTTTGGCCAAGCCGTTACCCTTTAAATAACAACTTCCCAGCAAATGCATGGCATCTGCAAAATCTTGTTTTGCCGTCAATTCCAGCCAATAAATGGCACTTTGCGGTTTGTTATGCTCTAAAAAAAGCAACGCCAAATCATTTTGTGCTTGCGGATCGCCTGCATCGGCACTTTTAACAAGCTCAATATCATCCGGATCAAGAGGAATGCCAATGTCGTTTTTGAGCGAATCCAGACAGATCATTGATTTGTTTCGATCCTTCCGCTGCGAGACAGTGCGTAGATACTCTGTTTAAAGTCAACCTAATTTCATTGATTTATGGCTATTCAGCAGATGCCGGAATTGCATAAAAACGGGTGTTGTCGAAAGGTTCATTATGTTTCAACATGCCGTGGATAGCGTGGAGCAGTTTGCGCATGATAGCGCAGACAGCCTGCAATGGTTTTTTGCCGTTATTCACGAGATGTTGGAAATAAGCCTTGACGTGGGGGTCATGCTGTTTGGCGCTCAAGGCCGGCATATAAAGAGCTGAACGAATATGACGGTTGCCTGCCTTGGATATGCGCGATTTTTTGTGGACGCTTTTACCGGAGTCGAAGGCTCGTGGGTCAAGTCCAGCAAATTTTACCCATTCTCGATGTGAAAGGTCTGGTGGCAGCAACAGCAGTTCGCCCATGAGCGCAATGGCGCTGCTATTACCAATGCCCTTGATGCCAATCAGCAGCACCAGAATCTGCTCCAGTTCAGGATGTTTACCAATCAAGATCAGTGCCTCAGCCGTTAAGCGGTCGATGCGCTTCTGCAATTGAGCGATAGCCAGTTTGACATCCTTGAGCACCGCTTTCGGTGTTTCCAAAGTGGCGGTTAGCGCATGCAGATGGTTTTTAGCAGCCGCTTTCTGACCGGTTAGTGCGTCAATGCGGCGAGCAAAACTACGCAAAGCAATCGTTTCATTGGACGGGCGAGTCCATGCAACGAAGTCCATTCTCGCGGCGTATTCGGCTAAGGTATTGGCATCGACCGCATCGGTTTTGCTGTTTTTCATCAAGACCTTGGCAAAATTATGGGCGGCTTTGGGATTCACCACCATGAGCAACACGCCAGCATCATGAAGGGCTAAGCTTAAGTCGAAATGATAGATACCCGTAGCTTCCAGGCAGACGATGATACCAGGCAGTTTAACCAGCTTCTTCACCAATCGAATACGATCTGCGGGAGTGTTGGTGAACTTCTGCGGATCGAATGGCTTGCCGTTCTTGCGGATAACCAGAATCAGCTCCTCGGCGCCGACATCAATACCTGCGAAGAGGTCTGGCTTTGCTTCATGGGCTGTTTCTTTATGTTGAATGTTGGTCATAGTGGTTTGTAAGAATGCGTTAAAGAAAGTAGACTATTCACTGGTTCCCGACCCTGCACATGCACCTACCTTCCTTGTGTATACAGGCTCTAAGCCTCAGATACTCCACGGTATGGGTGAATAGGGCGGGGGCCAATCTACGCGACAGGCTCTGGTTAACAACCAGTCCTCAGGTCGGGACGGCCTCCCAATAAACTGTTAAAGCTTACTTGATCTCTTTGTCCAATATTTATTTTAAATTTAATCATACAAGGTCGGGCATGCTGTTTATGCCCGACATGGTCGGGCATGCTGTTTATGCCCGACATCTCGATGCTAATGTCGGGCAACGATAAAACTGTTGCCCGACCTACATTGGACAATTCGATGCTACGCTCATGCAACACAACATATAATCTGTTAAATTGCACACAAACCATCCAATCCTTCACCGGTTTGGGTGGTTTTTTATGCCTGTGTTATCTGTAATGCCCGACACATCTGACGGAGCGATGTCTCCATATATCAATGTGTCGGCGGTTTAAATGTTGCGGTACTACGGCTGGCACCGTAGCCGGCAGGTTGGATTGCATCCTTTCGCAAAACCGCCCTTGGGGAAACCCGGAGCGGTTTTTTGTGCACGCCAATTTTGAAATATTGCCGGCTGGGCTATCGCCCGCAACTACAACGCTGCTTTTTTATGTCCGCGTGCAGATTTTAAAGCGATTCACTACACAATGTCTTATCAGGCTTCAGTAAGAATGACTTCCGGTTTCCATGATTTGTCCAAAGCTGAGGCCTGCATCATTGCCGGGAATGCGCTCCGGTAAATAGACCTTGAAGCCTTCCGCCCGCAGCAAAGCAGTTACCTGTTCTGTCAATAGTCGATTCTGGAAAACTCCGCCGGTTAAACCGACAGCAAACACTCTTTGCTCGGCACAAATCTGTTTGGCCTGTTTAACCAGGGCCAATGCCAGGCTGGCATGAAAACAGCTGCTCCGTTCTTTGATGGTTAAACGCCTGTTTTGCAGCATCGACAACAGCGGGGCCCAGATTGCGGGTCAACGGCAAATCAATGCCTGACTCAGTTATTTCTCCGCTTGCAGCTTCCAGCCACATGGGCGCATGGCCTTCAAAATCGGCATACTGCACAATGCCGGTCAGTGCGGCTGCCGCATCAAACATTCGTCCTGCCGAACTCGATAACGGGCTGTTGATTTGCTTTTGCCATGCCTGTTTGATTAAACCGGTTTCGGCAGGGCATTCATGCCATTCCTCACCTTGCTCCCAGCATAATGCCAAGGCACTGCGCCAGGGTTCACGTCCTGCTCTTTCTCCACCCGGCAACCGAAAAGGCCGGAACGAACTGACCCGCTGCCAGTGTCCCGGCGCTCCGAACAAGCCTTCGCCTCCCCAGATAGTGCCATCTTCGCCGTAACCCGTGCCATCCCAGGTAAATATCAGCATGGGTTCGCAAATATTATGTTCAGCCGCCAAGGCGGAGGCATGGGCATGATGATGAAAGACCTTGTGCATATTAAGGCCGGAACGTTCGGCCCATCGGCTGGCGCTGTAATCGGGGTGCGCATCGCAAACACACTGTTCTAAGGTTACGCCGTAAAGCCGGCCAAGGTCAGCGATTGTCTCGATGACCCGGAGCCCGCGTTCGAGG
>NQJG01000295.1 GCA_002256465.1 Methylococcaceae bacterium NSP1-1
ATGGCGGACTTCACCGACGGTGCGGTTACGATTATCGGTCAGGCAGTCCACTATCACCGCTGTACCGCCGGGGCCGTAGCCTTCATAACGGATATTTTCGTAATTAACGCCTTCCAGCGCGCCGGAGGCTTTTTTGATGGCGGTATCAATGGTATCGCGGCGCATATTTGCGCCTAATGCTTTATCAATTGCGGTGCGTAAAGCCGGATTACTGGCGGCATCCGGGCCACTGGTTTTTACTGCTACGGTAATTTCACGCAGCATTTTGGTAAAAATTTTGCCTCGTTTGGCATCCTGCCCGGCCTTGCGATGCTTGATATTAGCCCATTTACTGTGTCCAGCCATTGTCCCTCTCTAAAATAAACAATTAAATGATAAGTATTGACCTCCCTCTTTGAAAAAGGGGGATTGAGGGGATTTATTTAAAAAATCTCCCCTAACCCCTCGGCAACTGCTCCATGCGTTGCCCTACCTCCTGCATCCATGCAGTCGTCTTTTTCAAAGAGGGGGAACTGAACAATTACAAATGTGTCTTCAACAAGTATAAAAATCGGCTTGTTCACGGACAATCGTCCTATCAACCACACCACCAAAACCTAATACAACTGCGCCTGACTGTTTGGCTTCCAGATCCGTCTTGCCGTCACCAACCATCACCAACGAGCCTTCTCCTTTGAGCGTACCCACAACAACCGCTTTACCGCCCGTTCTGGCCAATGGCGAGTTCAGATCGTAATTACGGTAACTGCCATCTTCGTTGAAATAAATATCAACTGCGTGAACATGGCTTTCAGGCAAACCCAGATGCTCTGCCAGAGGCAGGATAGCTTGACGCAATCCGCCGCTGATTATATGCACCGTTTTATCCTGAACCAATAAAGAGGCAAACACTTCTTTCACGCCCTCAACTATTTCGGCAATATATAAATCAGCCAGCCAGTTGATGCTGGCTTGATCGGGCCTGATAATCGACAATCGCCGCTCATAGACGGCTTCCAAGGGCACGACACCATTCATTGCCAAATCGGTCAGTTTGGACATTTCCTCGCCCACACCGACACGTCTGGCAAGCTCGTCTATGCCTTCTATTCGGCTTAACGTACTGTCGCAGTCAAAGCAAATTACGTCAAAACTCATAAGTTAATCTGGGTTGCCTGATGGACATCAGAAATACTGCACAATTGCTGCAATAAAGCATCGGTTACGGGTTCTGATACGCTCATGACGGCCATCGCCTGCTGCATACCATCAGCCGTGCTCACTTGCATACGAGTAATATTGATATTGGCATTGCCCAATACCGCACTGATTGCCGAAATCACTCCCGGCCTGTCATGATGTCGGGTGACTATTAACGTTCCTTCCGGCACCACTTCAATATCAAAATGATTAATACATACAAGGCGCGGTTGACGGCCGCCCAGTAATGCGCCTGACAAAGCAATACTTTGATCTGCACAATGACCGGTTACTTTAATCAATGACACATAATCCTGCGATTCCTCGGTAACCGATTCAACCAGCGCGATGCCCTGGCGTTTGGCTATATTCTCGGCATTAACACGATTAACAGGTGTGGAAACCTTTCCACTTAATACGCCGACCAAAGCAGCAACTGAAATCGGACGCACAGCAACTTCAGCGGCTCTGCCGAATGTAGCCACCTCTATTTTTTCCAGCGGTTGGGTTGCCAGACCACCCAGTATCTTGCCTAAAATGGTAGCCAGATTCATAAATTCGTAGGATTTCTTCAGCTCTTCAGCCGACAATCTGGGCAAGTTCAGGGCATTGACCGCTTCACCCGTCTTCAGGAACATCACGGCCTGTCTGGCTATTTCCACGCTCACGGCCACTTGCGCTTCAGAGGTTGACGCGCCCAAATGCGGCGTGAAAACAATATTGTCCAGTTCCAGCAAAGGCGAATTCGCAGGCGGTTCATTTTCATAAACATCCAGAGCCGCACCGGCAATCTGGCCGTTCTTTAAGGCTTCATACAAGGCTGCCTCATCAATCAAGCCACCTCTGGCGCAGTTGATTATCATGGCTTCTTTTTTCATCTTCGCCAACTGGGCGCTACCGATAACATTGCGGGTTTTTTCAATGAGCGGGCAATGCAAGGTAAGATAATCAGCACGCGTTACTAATTCATCCAGACTTACTGATTCAACGCCCAAGTCTGCAAATATTTCCGGTGCGACGAACGGGTCATAAGCAATGACTTCCATTTTTAAGCCCAAACCGCGCTGAGAGACGATACGTCCAATGGTACCAAAGCCCAGTAT
>NQJG01000072.1 GCA_002256465.1 Methylococcaceae bacterium NSP1-1
TATAGCTTGTAAGGGTTAAGCCTGTTTCAAACAGGTTCGAGCTACCTCAACCCCGCAAGTCATATGGCTTAGCGGGGTTTTTGCGTTTCAATTTGTCTCATATAAACTCATTGAATCAAGAAAAGGTCTTATTGGAAACGTTGATTGAAAAAGAGAAACACTTTTTAGACAAATTTTTGGATAGAACTGCCCTGCGGATCGAGGAAATTATCAAAAGTCACAAAATCCGCGACTAAACCCAGAGCCAGGATGTGACGAATCACATCATCAATGACATCGAGGACAATTTCTACAACTTAAAAGGCCGTTATGAGCTGGACAACGATTTCGGGGTAATCGAAACCATGATCAATCAACTGCTAGCCATCGCCGTTGCAAGCATTGATAGTAATTGTGTTATATACTACAGTATACGCCCCGATTTGGGGCGTTTTTCATTTATACAGCAAATATAATATGAACCGTTTTAAGTGAAGAGGGTTTCTATCAGGTATGGTCCAAAAATTGCTGATATAAATGCAAAAGCTTTTACATCAAAACGACTGATTAATAAATATGTATAAACGCATACTGGATCACCTTAATACCGCAATCTTATTGTTTGATCGTGAATTAATACTCACCTACATTAATACGACAGGAGAAATTCTGCTGGCCGATAGCGCACATCACTTAGTGGACCACAGTGCGGATGAATTATTCAAGTCTTCCGATCCTGCGCTGCTTCTCAATCTGAAACAATCCCTGACGATGGCAGAACCCCTGGTTGATCGTGCTCTTACTCTGAGTCGCATGACTCATAACGTTACCATCAACTTTAGCGCTACACCTTTATTAATCAATGAAAAAGTCAATGAAATACTGGTCGAGCTTCAACAGGTTGATAATCATCTGCGTATATCCAAGGAAGAGCAGTTATTAACGCAGCAGAATACTGCACGATTGCTGGTTAGAGGTTTGGCTCATGAAATCAAAAATCCGTTAGGCGGGTTGCGCGGTGCTGCGCAGCTGCTCGATCTGGAATTACATGACCCGGAGCTTAAAGAATATACTCAAATCATTATTGCGGAATCAGATCGCCTGCAAGGCCTGATGGATAAGATGCTGGGACCTAATAAATTGCCCAATAAAAGGGCGCTGAATATTCACGAAGTATTGGAGCGAGTCAGGCAATTGGTTCAAGCTGAATCCAGCGGCAGCCTTTCTATCAAGAACGATTACGATCCCAGTATTCCCGATATATATGCGGACAAAGATCAGCTCATACAGGCTATGTTAAATATTGCCAGAAATGCTGTCCAGGCTATGGAAGGGAAAGGCAAAATTATCTTCAAAACACGCATACACAGGCATATGAGTATAGGCCGTAAACGTTATAAATTAGCGGTAAAGTGCGACATCATTGATAACGGGCCGGGTATAGATGCCGGCATGATGAGTCAGATATTCTACCCCATGATTACCGGAAGAGCAGAAGGCACGGGGCTGGGTTTATCCATAGCACAAGCATTGATTAATCAGCATAACGGTTTAATTGAATGTAACAGCGAACCGGGAAATACGGTATTTTCAATCTTTTTACCTATGGAGGCTGGCAATGACTAAGCCCGAAACAGTCTGGATCATTGATGATGACAAATCCATACGCTGGGTTGTTGAAAAAGCCTTGCAAAAAGCAGGTATCATTACCCGCAGCTTTTCCAGCGGGAAAGAGTTAATGACGGCTTTACAGGACGACTTACCTGATGCCCTGATAACCGATATTCGTATGCCCGGCATGGATGGCCTGGAACTTTTAGGCAAGGTCCAGAACAGTCACCCGACTTTACCCGTTATTGTAATGACCGCTCACTCCGATCTGGAAAGTGCGGTCTCGGCATTTCATGGCGGTGCATTTGAATACTTGCCTAAACCGTTTGATATTAAAGAAGTCGTTAATCTGGCACAGCGCGCCTGCATCCATGGCCGGCAACAACAGGATGACGCACATCGGGCCTCTTCAGCCACTGTTGAGCCTACCCCGGAAATCATAGGCGAAGCGCCGGCGATGCAAGAAGTATTTCGAGCGATTGGACGGCTGGCCCGGTCGCACATTACCGTACTCATCAATGGCGAATCGGGAACTGGTAAGGAATTAGTAGCCAAAGCTTTGCACCGGCATAGTCCAAGAGCGAAGAACCCCTTTATCGCTTTAAATATGGCTGCTATTCCTAAAGATCTGATGGAATCGGAACTTTTTGGTCACGAGAAAGGCGCTTTTACCGGTGCTCAGGTACGGCGAGCGGGTCGCTTTGAGCAAGCCAATGGCGGAACTTTGTTTCTTGATGAAATAGGCGACATGCCAGCAGAATTGCAAACCCGTTTATTAAGAGTGCTGGCGGATGGAGAGTTTTATCCGGTTGGAGCGCATCTTGCTGTTAAAGTCGATGTACGCATTATTGCCGCCACTCACCAGGATCTTGAAACATTAGTTGATCAAGGCCGTTTTCGGGAAGATTTATTCCATCGCTTAAACGTCATTCGTATCCACATCCCGGCCCTGCGTGAGCGGAAACAGGATATCCCTTTGCTGCTGCGCCACTTTCTACATCAGGCCGCTTCAGAACTGGGTGTGGAGAACAAAATCCTGAAACCCGAAGCTGAGGCATTTTTAAGCACGCTGGAGTGGCCCGGAAACGTAAGGCAACTGGAAAATAGTTGCCGCTGGTTAACCGTCATGGCATCGGGCCGGGAAATTCATCTACATGATTTGCCGCCTGAATTGCTTAATACACCGTCAGAAAAAGAGCCAACCGGAACCGACTGGGAATCTTTACTCAGAAGCTGGGTAGATCAACAACTGCTGATAAAAGAAGCTGAAGTTGCCAAACAAACCATTCCAACCGTTGAAGCCATTTTAATTAAAGCGGCTTTGAACTTTACCCACGGGAAACGCCACGAAGCCGCTATTTTATTGGGCTACGGACGAAACACCCTAACCCGCAAAATAAAGGAACTGGGAATAGAAGAATAATATCGGGCGCTAGTCGATTCTCTATCTTCCTGCAGAGCAGGATTCTTTCAGAAAAAACAAATCTCTAAAGCCGTCACTTATCTGCATGGAACAGATTTGCGAACTAAACCAAAGGGCGTCAGTCAGAACAACCTGATGTGACTCGTTAAAGTGCAATAGTTTAGCCATTGTATTTAAAAATCACGTTTTGCAGCGAAGAACAAGTGACCCGGCGTCAGCAAGGATAATGAAGTTTTCCCTTCCTACCCGCACCACCACGGCCCATAATAAACACCATTGCGCTAATATGGTGCGTAATGTCATAAAACTATCTCAGTATTTTAAGATAACAAGCATAGCTAATAAGTTAGTCTGGATGGACCTTCAGGTGTTGCCCTATCCGCGCAAAGCAAAAAGTTACATCTGTTACATCTATAACCTGTTAAGAAACATGCATGAAATAATTTTGGCACTTGAAACACCGTGCCGTTCGTCCTGTGCGAAGTAAGCCCTCGCGTACGTGGTAAGGGATTATCAAAAACAGCCGCTGCTTGATGCGATATTTTTTATTCTTATATTATTCTAAATCATTGATTTTACTACCACAAAAAAGCTGTTTCTTGAGAGATTGCCGAAGGATGAATTCGTCGAAATTATAGTGCACACGCTCCTAAACAATACTTTATCGTGTGTAGCAAGGCAATCAGGTTAATTATCAAATCACACCTGGCACAGTCCATGCTTAAAGTAATTTTGAATCGTTACTTTAAAAAAGAGAGGAACACATGAAACTGATAACCGCTATTGTTAAACCTTTTAAGCTGGATGATGTCCGTGAGGCGCTTTCAGACATGGGGGTTTCTGGAGTAACCGTAACCGAAGTAAAAGGTTTTGGTCGCCAAAAGGGTCATACTGAACTCTATCGTGGAGCTGAGTATGTAGTTGATTTTTTACCTAAAGCCAAGGTTGAAGTAGCAGTCGCGGACCAATTAGTGGGGCAGGCTGTTGAAGCCATTACCAAAGCAGCTAATACTGGAAAAATTGGTGACGGTAAGATTTTTGTAATTAATTTAGAGCAGGTTGTTCGAATTCGTACCGGTGAAACCGGCGATGAAGCACTCTAGGGTTTATAAGGGGGTAATATGAAACATTTTTTAAATATCTTTATTCTGATTGCTTTGTTGGGTTTTGCGGGATTTTCTTTAGCGGAACCGGCGGCGGAACCCGCTCCAGAATCAGTTTCGGTTCAAATAACCACCACACCTACAGCAACCTCAGTAGCTGTAACGCCTCCAACAATCAATAAAGGCGATACTGCCTGGATGATCATGGCAACTGTGCTGGTCATCCTGATGGTCATCCCTGGTCTGGCATTATTTTATGGGGGTATGGTGCGTGCCAAAAACATGCTTTCAGTGTTAATGCAAGTATTCGTGATTTTCTCGATGATGGCTGTACTGTGGGCGATTTATGGTTACAGCATTGCGTTTACAGAGGGGAACGCCTTTTTCGGAGGATTCAGCAAGATGTTTCTCATCGGCATTACGCCGGATTCAATCGCAGCCACTTTCAGCAAGGGCGTATACATCCCAGAGTATATCTACGTCGCCTTCCAGCTTACCTTCGCAGGCATTACTCCAGCCCTGATCATTGGTGCATTTGCCGAGCGCGTAAAATTTTCAGCCATATTAGTGTTCATGTTGATCTGGTTTACTTTTGCCTATCTGCCAATGGCGCACATGGTTTGGTATTGGGCAGGCCCTGATGCCTATACCGACGCTAAAGCCGGTGAAACTGCGGCGGCAACGGCTGGATTACTGTTTCAAAAAGGCGCGTTGGATTTTGCCGGGGGTACGGTTGTACATATCAACGCAGGTATCGCTGGATTGGTAGGCTGCTTGTTAGTAGGGAAACGTATCGGTTTCCAAAAGGAATCCCTTGCACCGCATAGCGTCACGCTGACTATGGTGGGCGCTTCCTTACTATGGGTAGGCTGGTTCGGTTTTAATGTCGGCTCTAACCTGGAAGCTAACGGCCTCTCCGCTTTGGTCTTTGTCAACACTTTATTAGCCAGCGCGGCTGCGACGCTTGCCTGGACAGCGGCTGAATGGATAATACGCGGCAAACCCAGTATGCTGGGTGGCGCTTCCGGTGCTATCGCCGGCTTGGTTGCCATTACGCCTGCTTGTGGCTGGTCAGGACCGATGGGTGCTATTTG
>NQJG01000073.1 GCA_002256465.1 Methylococcaceae bacterium NSP1-1
GCTGCGACAATATGTCACATTTTTATTTGCATAATCTGTTGCTATTATTAACCTAACTTTTAAAGCTCTTAAAAAGCTTTATAGCTGAAAGTTGCGTTATATCACTCCTAATAGCTTCGAGGCGGTTTTTTTAACCGCCTTTTTTTTGCCTGTTATTGCCAGGCACTAATCGAAAACTACGCCTAATCCGCCCAACCCACAGTACCCCATAGGCTCTTTGGCAAGGTATTGCTGATGATAATCTTCCGCATAATAAAATACGCCAGCAGGCGTGATTTCTGTCGTTATTTGATTAAAACCAGCCTCGGTAAGTAGCAGCTGATAGTGTTTTTTTGATTCAATGGCTTCATCGAGTTGTTCCTGGCTATAAGTGTAAATTCCGGATCGATATTGTGTCCCAATGTCATTGCCTTGTCTCATGCCCTGGGTTGGATTATGCGATGTCCAGAACAGCTGAAGTAACTTAGCGTATGATGTTAATGCCGGATCATAAATGACTTTCACAACTTCATTATGCCCGGTTAAACCGGTGCATACCTCATCATAGGTTGGATTGGGCGTATAACCACCGCTATAGCCAACTGCTGTACTAAACACGCCGGAATATTGCCAAAATTTTCGCTCAGCGCCCCAAAAGCAGCCCAAGCCAAACAATGCCTGTTGCAGATTAGCTGGAAAAGGAGGAGCAATCGGATTACCCGTTACGAAATGTTTATTGGTAATGGGCATTTCAGTATCTCTGCCAGGTAATGCTTGAGAGGGATCCGGTAAAGTAAGCTTTTTTGATGAGAAAATCATGGCTTATGGTATTTTGGTAGAAGAATTCAGGTAATATTTGATTTTAGCTTACTGGAATTTTTGGTTATAACAAAGAAGATATTTTTATGGGAGAGTCATGATAGAGCAAGATGTATTACGCCGTTTTTTATTTGAAGATTTAGGCGTAAGGGGTGAATGGGTCAAGTTAACAACAAGCTGGCAAGCGGCTAAACAGCATCAACAGGGATCTCAAAATGCGCAATTACAATTGGGCCAAGCGCTGGCAGCTGTTGTTATGTTGTCGGCAACCGTTAAATTTAACGGTTCGATGATACTTCAGGCGCAAGGTAATGGCGACTTTAAAACACTGGTTGCACAGTCTACGCATGATCGAAAGATACGAGGCTTGATACGCAGTAATAATCATGTTCCTGTAGGGTCATTAGAAACCATGTTTGGTCAGGGACGACTGGTTTTAACCATAGAACCCGATAATGCTAACCCCTATCAGGGCGTTGTGCCCTTACAAGGCAAAAATTTAGCCGCTGCCTTGCAAACTTATTTTGAACAGTCCGAACAACTTAAAACCCGCTTGTGGCTGTTTGCCAATGAAACCCACGCGGCAGGCTTGTTTTTACAGGAACTGCCTTCACAAAGCAGTTATAAAGCTGATTGGGAACGTATTGAGATACTGGCGGATACAGTCACTGAGCAGGAGTTGCTGGAATTGGACTGCGAACATTTGCTGTATAGATTGTTTAATGAAGAAAAAGTCAGGCTGTTTGATGCCGAATCGGTTGAGTTTAAGTGCGCCTGCTCCCATTCAAGAATCGAGAGGACCTTACGTGCGATGGGTAGAGAGGAACTTGAAGACATATTGCAGAAGCACGGTACCATTCAAGTAGGCTGTGAATTCTGTAGTGAACAATACCTTTTTGATAGGGTTGATGTAGAAACCCTGTTGGTCCAGGAAAGCGTAGCTAATCAATCTAAAACACAACATTAATTGGATAGTAAAATGAAACGGTTTTTTTTATTAATCCTGTCACTTTGGAAGCAAAAACTAAAAATTTATTTCGTTGCCGCCTTGATAGGGGCAATTATTGGCGTTTTGCTGCTGGCTCCGATCTACGACTACGTTGATTCCCAAAAACAGGAAGATACGATTGCCTCAGCCTTCGATTTTATGTGGGGTCAGATTATAGAACTTTTAAAAGGAAATATTCCCAAGAATAATTTTATTCTGTTTTATGCAGAAATTGGTGCCATGCTGGGTTTATTGACCCTGGGCATATACAGCTTTTTGCATAAGCGACTGCATAGAATTGATCTTTTAAAAATGGAACTGGACAGGGACATACCTTCAATCATTCGACAGGGAGAAGGCCCGTTCCTGGAGTTTAAATCGACATTCCGCTGGGACATGGAACAATCGCGCACCAACCGGCAGCTTGAAGGCGTTGTTTTAAAGTCATTAGCGGGATTTCTCAATAGCAATCATGGCGGAACCTTGCTGATTGGAGTAGCGGATGATGGCGAGATTATTGGCCTGGAAAACGATTACCAGACGCTTAAAAAGCCTAATCAGGATGGCTTTGAACAAGTCATAATGTCAGCAATAGCCGCTAATCTTGGAGCAGACTTATGTTCACATGTAAGTATTTTGTTCCATGTTATAGATAATAAAACCATCTGCCGTCTGATTGTTTCACCATCAGCCAGACCGGTGTATTTAAATCAAGGAAACAATCCAAAATTGTATATCAGGACAGGAGGTGCAACCCGTGATTTAAATATTCAGGAGGCACTGGAATTTTCGTCAATCAGATGGAATAGAACCAATTATTAGTAAGGACTTCATGATTCAACCTGGCGGCATCATAAATAAAAAGGCATCCATTGGATGCCTTTTTTGACCTTGAGAGCCGGTTATTAAGCGTAGTGATAATGCTTACGCAACGGCTTGACCACTTCCCAATGGCTATCCAACCCTTCCGGAAATACCACCAGATCGCCCGTTACGATACGAACCGGCTTGCCGCCGGCCGGGGTTACAATAATTTCTCCTTCCAGTACATAAGCAGTTTCTGTCTCATCAAAATCAATAGGGAATGTGGAAATTTCTTTTTCCCAGATCGGCCAGTCGGCAACTCCTAATTCTTGCAAACGTTCCTGGCTGGGGTTGTGTTCAATCGTAATTTGGCTCATGTTTTCCTTAATTTAATAACTTAATAAAAGCTAATATTAGCATTATTACCATCAAGTCGCACACGGTAAAGTCGCCAGTTTTGTCAAACCGGATAACCCTCGATTGCTTAAAGGCACACACTATCCGAAAGTCTGTAGGTTCACTTGCCCAGATTGAGCAACAAAAAACCTTCTGGTTTTTTAAATAAAATGCTAGCATCCTCAACTAATTACATGTTGGCTAAGCATGTAATTTACAGCAAGGCAGGTATCTAACATAGTAATCACTTATTTAGTTACAGGAATCTTTGCCAGACCTGCGAGGTTTTAAAATCCTCGCAGGTCTAAATCCAGCAAATAATGAGAAGTTGCTAAATTTTGAGTTAGGTATCTGACTTAAATTTACTTAATCACAAAGCAGGAGAATAAATATGAAACAATATGGCGCTGAATTTTTCGGAACATTTTGGCTGGTTCTTGGTGGTTGTGGTAGTGCAGTGTTGTCTGCGGCATTTCCGGATGTTGGTATCGGCTTGCTGGGCGTGGCTTTTGCCTTTGGCCTAACCGTATTAACCATGGCTTATGCAATCGGCCACGTTTCCGGTTGCCATCTAAACCCGGCAGTATCCATAGGTCTTTGGGCAGGTGGCCGTTTTGAAGCAAACAAACTTCCTGGTTATATTATTGCTCAATGTTTGGGCGCGATTGTTGCAGGCGGGGTTTTGTATCTCATTGTTAGCGGCAAGGCAGATTTTACTACAATTGGTGGTTTTGCTTCCAACGGCTACGGTGAGCATTCACCGGGCGGATACTCTTTGTTATCCGGACTGGTGACTGAAGTTGTCATGACCATGATGTTTCTGTTCATCATCTTATCAGTTACCCACAAAAATGCGCCAAGTGGCTTTGCTGGACTTGCCATTGGTTTAAGTCTGACCCTAATTCATTTAATCTCTATCCCTGTCACCAATACTTCAGTTAACCCTGCAAGAAGCCTTGGCGTTGCAATCTATGTTGGAGACTGGGCATTAGCTCAGCTTTGGCTGTTTTGGGTTGCCCCAATAGCCGGCGCTTTGATTGGCGCGGTTATCTATCGTTTTATCAACAGCAGTGAAGATTAGTCGACAAATTAAAAACCTCTATGCCAATGTGGGGGGAAATTTACCTGGCCCATTGGGCGATTTCAATCCCCCTACATTGGTTCTTATCCGATCAAAACTCAAGAAGTCAAAGCTGCTTCTGCATTTTTGTAAGTTACCAAACGTTTTTTATCAAAAAATGCCAGGATAAAAAGTCCAAGTGACACATTTCAAGAGTGGCTGGAAATCGTGGGTAATCAGGAAATTGTTAATTAAAAATTCGAAACTCAGCTAAATATCGTCGATAATGCTCGGCTGTTTAACTAAGGTGTAGGATATTCATACCTGTAATGAAGCTGGAAAAAATCAAACTTTCGGGTTTTAAGTCCTTTGTTGATACGACGGTAATTCCTATTTCCGGCAATTTAACTGCGATTGTCGGTCCTAACGGTTGCGGTAAATCCAATATTATTGATGCAGTGCGCTGGGTAATGGGCGAAAGTTCAGCCAAACATCTGCGCGGTGGTAATATGGCTGATGTCATATTTAACGGCTCATCCGGACGCAAACCGGTAAGCACAGCTTCGGTAGAGCTGGTTTTTGATAATTCAGAAGGCAAGCTGGGCGGCGAATACGCGCAATACAACTCCATTGCCATCAAAAGACAGGTTAGCCGTGACGGCCAATCTTTATTTTTACTGAATGGATCGCGCTGCCGGCGTAAGGATATTACTGACTTGTTTCTGGGGACAGGTCTGGGTTCAAGAAGTTATGCCATTATTGAGCAGGGTACTATCTCGCGCATGGTTGAAGCGAAGCCTGAAGAGCTAAGAGTTCATATCGAAGAAGCGGCAGGTATTTCCAAATATAAAGAACGGCGCAGTGAAACCGAGACCCGAATGAAGCATACCCGGGAGAATCTGGAACGGCTGGATGATTTGCGCGAAGAAGTTGATAAGCAACTTAAGCATTTGCAAAAACAGGCAGAAAAAGCGGAAAAATATACGGAGCTAAAAAAGCAGGAACGCCAATTTAAGCTGGAGTTGCTGGCAATGCGCTGGAATACTTATCATCAGGCGGCAAAACAGCTGGAAACCAAACTCCAGGAAGTGGCTGCGGAACATAACCGCTTGTTTGTGGAGCTGCGGGATATTGATAGCGCAATCGAAACAAAACG
>NQJG01000296.1 GCA_002256465.1 Methylococcaceae bacterium NSP1-1
GACCAGGGCGTTGACCAACTCGATGGTTGGCATGAAATAAATCATAAGGTGCGCTATGCCAAGGCACAGGCCAACTGCTATCAGGGCGATTATGAATACAACCAGTAAAATAACAGCGATAAAAAAGATTACTTTAAACATGAAGATACTAGGTAAAATGAGGCAAAAAATCAGGTCAGTTTACCATTACCTGGCTTGAATCGATTACCTTAACGGTAAGGAAATTATCCCAAGATGAATAATTGACCCATGAGAATAGAACTTGATAATCGTGAGAAGCAACTCATTCATGAATATTGGTACGCGGCATCAAAAGACATGCAAGCTCAATTACTGAATATGCGAAGAAAAACCATAGACATTGCGTATGAGGAACTTCAAGATTTAGTTGGCTATTTGGCAGCAGAGTGTAACCATTGTAGAAGTAAAAAGTTGGCTGCCGAGCTTGATGAACTATGTGATCGATTAGAATGCGAACTTTAAAAGCTTATAGCCATCATGAACATCCAATTTAATCCAGACATCTTGAATGCCGTTGTTGACCACGAAACTTATTCGCGTGCTCACAATAATTGCAACCTTGGGATGATCCGTATTTTGTCCTCAAAGATGAGGTGAATTTGAAAAATATAGCCGGGAATGAGGTATCTATTTTTTTATACCGCTTTGAATTACGCGGTAATAGTATCGACTTTGTTTTGAATGAGTCTATTGCGGAAGATATGTACCCAGAAATCGATGAGAAAATGAAACCGCTCGTCCACGTCTGTTGTGAAACGCTGCTGCGGTACAGACACCTTAGTGTGAGTAATACCATTATGGATGGCAATTTTCTTGTTACAGGAGAGTTTGAGGTCATGCTCAGTAAGGGGCTAGGAATACATTTTGCCCATGATGAAAAGCAGCGGTTATTTCAGGATGCCAAACTTATTGCCGACCTTCTAGGCGAGGTGATGGACAGACGAACGCAAGAAATGAAGAAAGGCAAACAACATACCCCACACCTAATAGATCAACCCCCCAATCCCAAGAAGATAAAAAAAGAGCTTGAGGAACTGGGAAACGCAAGATTGCTGGAGGATGAATTAAGATGGATTGCAGAGGGACAGCAAATACGTCCCGGATTAAAGCAGTTGCGTCCTGATGATTTGCCCCGTGATGTTACCGCATCAAGAGGATATGACCATAGAGGGCTTTGTTATGTTTTCGAGCATAAGAAATATGGGGAACTGGGGCGGATCGTAATGATCAAGGCAGGTGAACAAAAAATGTTGATGCAGGCCGATCTATACCTAGGACAGGAAAAGCAGGAATCAACTATCGCAAAAAAGAAAAAGGAAATATTTGAGAAAGTGGTTACAACTGTCAACGCCGGCTTTAATTGCAACCATCAAAAATAGGACAAATCACCTCCCACACAACCTTTCAAACCTCGCCGCATTGGTGGCGGTTTTCAGCTTAAAGAATTAAAGAAAATTCTAAAAGACATTCGCAGTTTTTAAGGCTCTGGTTGGGGTAAACCCAACTCATTGAAATAAAATTAGCCTGATGCCTGTAAAAATCATTTACAGGGATTTTGCCTGCAATTATTTTATTTATGCCGAAAAATAAGCTATAAAGCGTATTCAAACTCACTTAACCTAACCGTTATTACACAGGAAACGCCTCATGAATAAATCGGAACTCATCAATGCTATCGCTGAACAGGGTAATTTAAGCAAAGCAGACGCAGGTCGTAGCTTGGATGCCTTGATCAAAACCATCGAAACCACTTTAAAAGCCGGCGATTCCATTACCTTGGTAGGTTTTGGCACTTTTGCTGTCAAAGACAGAGCAGAGCGTACCGGTCGTAATCCACAAACCGGTCACCTTCCTTTAAACCGGGTAAAAGCTTGAAGGACGCGGTTAACGGCTAACAACTGAGGTAAAGTCACGTCAATATGTTTTATTTAACAGGCACCTGGAAACATAAGCCCATAACGATAATTGCAAGGCTGAAGGATAGGTTGAATGGCATTAACGAAGGCAGATTTTGCTGAACAATTGTTCGACGAATTGGGTTTAAAAAAACGCGAAGGAAAGGACATAGTCGAGTTATTTTTTGAAGAAATTAAAAGGACTTTAGAACAGGGTGAACCCGTCAAAATTTCAGGATTTGGTAACTTTGCACTCCGCGACAAAGTCGGCCGTCCGGGTAGAAACCCCAAAACAGGCGAAGAAATCCCGATTACGGCCAGGCGAGTTGTAACATTCAGAGCAAGTCAAAAGCTTAAAGCACACTTAGGTCACTCTGCTTCGAATAGTTGCCAATAATGAAAGTTTATTTAAGAGATGGGAAACTGTTATGACCGAAGTATTGTTTATATTAGTTGCTATTATTGTTGCCTATGTCATTTATGTGATCGTAAGCGAACAAAAAACAACATCCACTTCCGCAGTCAGTCAGGCAAAGCCTGAAAAGCCAGTAGAGGCCGTTAAACAATCAACACCTCAGTCAGCTCCAAAAATCGAAAAGGTCGCGGCAGTAAAATCGGTTGCTTCAGCTACCCGTAAACCTGAGCCTGCTTCTGCAACACAGCATGCTGGAAAACGAGGATTAAAAAATCCGAATACAGACGAAGTTGCCACAACCTATAGTAATTACCGTTTTACCAAACGCTGGATTAAAGAGGCGTTGGTCGCAGAAGGATTACTGGATAAGGTTTACAAAAACGATGAGCTGAATGCAGAAATAGAAGCGACGATAAAAGGGGCTGTGGTCAAGCTGGAAGCACTCGATAAATATCGGGCTTAAATAAACCATTTCCTGGCACGTTTTTACCGAAGTGGACACTTAAAATTGGGTGCTAATCAACAAAAGGCTCTAAAAAGTCCCACCGGATTTATCTGTGCATCATCCACCCGTGATAACGATAAAAGTCAGTGCAATTCACGCGAACTGATGAAATAAAACAAGGCTGAGCGTGTCACGTC
>NQJG01000074.1 GCA_002256465.1 Methylococcaceae bacterium NSP1-1
TATATCTTGGGCTCTTTGCGCATTTTATTAATAAACTTTTCCAGGCCCTTTTTATGGTAGGGTAGGTCCGCATCGGCTGAAAAATGCGCAGCATACAGTTTACCTTTATCTTTTAAATAAGGCGCCAGAATTTCGGTATACCAACCTTCTCCAGGCCAGATTTCAACTACCGTCATGTTTTCTTTAACATCAAAAAATTCCAGGGTTTCCTGTGGATGCCGATACTTATCGCGAGCTTTATGTTCTGCAGAACGCTGTTTTCCTGCGATTGCCTGTTGCAAAGAGGTTAAATTTGCATTCGCCTGCACAGATGAAAAACTTATTGCTAGCAACAATGCCCATAAAATTTTTATCATTAAAATATCTCAATTAAAAACAACGACTAAAAGTTATTAGTTAAATAACAATCCCTTGGACCTTCATTATTTTTTATCACAATTCCATATTTGCAACAGACTTAACGTTGCCAACATTAAAAAAGCGACCAATGTCCAGGCGGGCATACTAACCCCCAAGAATGTCCAGTCTACCTTGGCACAATCCCCCGTGCCGCTTAACATTAACTTAAGGGTATCGAACAAGGGAAAATTTTGGAGCATGAACTCTAAGCCGGGACTGCATTCGGGAACTTCATCTGGAGGTAAATGTTGTAGCCAGACATGCCGGGTTGAGATAGATGCGCCTAATAAAGCCGTGACTGCACCCAAAATAGCATAACGGGTTACCCCTTTTTGTCCGGGGTTATGTAGCCCCGCAATCAAGAAAACCAGACCCGTCAATAAAATCGCAAGACGCTGGGAAATGCATAAGGGGCAAGGCTCCAGGCCATCAACAAATTGAAAATATGCCCCCATACCCAACAGGCCCATGCAACCTGCGAAGCCTAATAAAAACCAGATTCTCGAATTAAATTTTAGCATTCTAAACATACTTGACTTCTTCTTTAAAAAATATACAACCCTAGACGGGGCCAATACAACTAAAAGATTATTTTTAGCTAACCAGTCTCAACTTCTTCTTTAAAATATCTAATCTCCCTGGATGGACCCAACACAACCAAAACATCACCGGCATTAAGGGTACATTCCTTTTCTCCAACGGCAAAATGCAATGCTTCGCCGGACTCCCTGTCCACTACGCCTATGAGGATTAAATTATGTTTTTGATCCAACCTTAAATCGCAGGATCTGGTATTTTCAAGACAGGATCCTTCGGGGATTTCTATTTGTGCCATATGTAAATCATGCCGCCCAAATACGGTATGATCCAGGATATTAGTAATATCAGGTTTGGCCAGCATGTCATGGGTTTTTCTGCCGCAAATCTCATAAGGATCTATGATCTTGTTAGCGCCGGCCGCCAAAAGTTTTTCTGCGGACTCAGGATCATCAACAATAGCAACAATAGTAAGGGCTTTATCTATTGCTCGTGCTGAAAGAGTTAAAAACACATTGTCCGAATCTCTCGGATAAAAGCAAAAAAGAATATCAACATCAGCGCCAATACCGATTGATTTGAGCGCATCATCATTACGAAAATCAATAATTTTGGTTTCAAAACCTTGCTCTGCGACCGAAGAGGCCTCGTTCTCATCTTTTCCGATAAAAACGAAGCTGTATTGATCTTCATTTAACCGACTCATCACTTCCAAAGACATTATACTGTAGCCAAACACGGCAATTCTCTTCATCGTTCGCGTCCGTTTTTTAATCGGCTTTTTTCAATCTGGTCTCGAAAATAATCAATCGCGACATCTCTGCCCAGAACCACCAGAAGATCATCCGCACGCAATACAAAGAATTGTTCGGGATTAAAATAGAAGTGCTGATTCTTCACCTTATAGCTGTTCTTATGTTTTCGATGCACCGGATTTGCACTAATTACACCTACCAGCATTAATTTTCTGCGATTAAAGTCAATCTCGGAAATCTTTAGTCCATCGATAATTGATCCTGTATCCACACACAATGTTTCCATGATGAACTGTTTTTCTTCACGGATAATGCCCAAAATAGCCTCAAAAGCAACGGGTTGACCAATATATTCAGCAACCACCATTGCGGCTATTTCAAATGGCTGAATGACATTGTCTGCCCCAGCCTGATAAAGTTTTTTAACATTATCCCGATTGTTCGCGCGGGAAATAATCCGGATAGACGGATTGAGATGCCGGCTGGTCAGGGTAATATAAACATTGACTACGTCATCACCTGTTGTACATAAAACAGCGGCCGCTTTATTCTTGATACCGGCATTGATCAACACTTCATTTTTGCTCGCATCCGCATGAATAACATGATACCCGAGCCGCCTTGCTTTCGATGCATTAACTTCCTTGCTATCAATAACAACAAAGTGTTGCTGATGTTTTTCAAGCTGCTTGGCGATATGCCGCCCTACTCGGCCGAATCCGCAAATAATAACAAAACTTTTATAACGTTTTAGTTCGGTATAGGTTCTGTTTTCACGTAAATCGTGCATTCTGTCGCTAAATGCCGAAACGATAATGGAAATAAAAAAAGATATAACACCCAGGCCAGTCAAAATCAATGCCATAGCAACCAGCCGGCCACCTGGCGTATGCGGCGCTATATCGCCAAAACCAACGGATGAAACAGTAATGATCGACCAATAAGCCGCATCAAATAAGTTACTGACCTGTTCGCCATTGGTGGGATGTTCAAAGAAATAAATTCCAGTGCTGCCTATAAACACCAGAAATCCTAGAAAAACAGCCAAGTTATAAAGCTCAAAGCGCTTACTGTCCAGGACTTCGGTAAATAAATTCAGACTTTTAAAATACCGGAATAGTTTGAACAATCGAAAAATAAGCAAGACTCTCAGCACGCTTAATGGCCTGTAACTCGGCAAAATAGCGAGTAGATCAATCACAGCCAACGGCGTGAAAATATACTCAATTTTTTTGGCCAAAATTAGTCTGACAACCTCGCCCAATCGAAAAGGACTATTGAGATACTCGGCCTTTTCGTAATGCTCAAGAATAATTTTATGAACATCATTAAAAAGCCAGGCACGCAGCAAGTATTCAATGATAAATAAGACGACCAGGACATGCTCAAACAGTATTTCAGTCCTGGTCAACTCCGTATCCACTTCGTAAATTAGCAAAAAAACACTGAGAAGGACCAGGCAAATCATAAAAATATCAAAGTATGATTTGATCCGGCTATCAGGATTCTCCAGTAAATTATAAAAAAACAGTTTGGTGTTTCTATAATACGGCGATGATTTCAGAAAGTAGGCAAAATAAACAATCAGTCGGGTTAACATAGCGTTATCATCGCGCCTTTAGAGAAGGTGAAAAAAACAATTTTTTATCTTCAAAAATCATGTCATGCTTCAACGAAAATGCCAAAACAATGACTGGCATAATTTTCCCATTACACATAAAAGTCAATATCGAAGTTGAAATGGGGGAATTAACCTCAACCGGGTAGAAGTAAAGAGCGGCAACGGAGATGGTGAGATTATTCGGTATCTACGTTAATTAAGTAAAACCACAAAGACGAGGAGGGCGCAAGCGTAGTAACTTTTCGCATAGTGGAGTGAGACTAAATGATACAGGACTGATTTGCTTAATTAATTAACACAAGTCAGCTGTGCAAACTAAAAAACCACTCAAAGAAGGGAGGGGAGCCCGGATTTTTGAGTGGTTTGTTACTATCTACTTTGATTTGCTATCTTTCTTTGGTTCGACGACAACGGCTGCCGCAGCATCACTTAGCAAAATGTCGTTTTTGTTTTTTTCGACGGTTTTTTCGCCTATACCTGCAACGTTGGTCAAGTCTTCGGCTGCTTTAAATAAGCCTTTTTCTTCTCTATATTTAACAATGGCTTCGGCTTTTTTCTGGCCAATGCCTGACAAAGCTTCTGAGATAGTCTTCGCATCAGCGGTATTAATGTTAACGGGAGCGGCAATTGCATTGACGGCGAATAAAGATAATAACAATATTATTTTTTTCATTTTTTTTCCTCAAAAATATTAAAAATTGTTACGAATATTTTTGTTATCGCAAATCAGGATAACATGAAATATTCGAAAAAAGTCTAGTGGTTTATTAAGGAAATACAACGATAACTCCATTATATTTATCGAGGGTCCTTGTGACATGTCAACTTTAGGCATTATTTGCAATAATAATTGCCCGCTTTGGGGCTGGTAGCCCTTCGCAAGTTAACTGGGGGTTTTCTGCGCTAAGAAAATCCTTGAGTGAATTAAATTGCATCCATTCTGTGCTTCGCTGCTCTTCAGTGCTGGTTGTGGTGACATCAACTAACCGGATATTTTTAAAGCCGCACCGTTTCAGCCAACTGATTAATGTTTCGCAACTGGGCAAAAACCAGACATTACGCATCCTGGCATAACGTCCCTCGGGCAATAACACTTCACCTAATCTGCCGTCAATGACCAGGGTTTCCAATACCAATTCACCACCGGGTTGCAGGCAATCTCTTAATTCCAGAAGATGATCGATGGGTGAACGGCGATGATAAAGCACCCCCATGGAAAACACCGTATCAAACGCATTTAAACCATAAGGTAATTCTTCTATGCCTAATGGCAAAACATAAAGCGGTGCTTCGCCATGAAGTTTTCTAACCAGCTGAAACTGCATAACGTTAAGTAGCAAGGGGTCAATACCGATCACCATTTTTGCTCCAGCGCCCAGCATACGCCAGCAATGATAGCCATTTCCACAGCCTACATCTAAAACCATGCGATGGTTAAGCGGAGAGATATGGTTTTTTAGACGATTCCACTTCCAGTCTGATCGCCATTCGGTATCGATGTTAATGCCGAATAGATTGTATGGCCCTTTGCGCCAGGGATGTAATGCCTTGAGTTGATGTTCAAGTTGCATTCTAGCGGCTTCTGACAGGTCATCCGATAGGCCTATCTGCACAGCATCAGCATCCAATAAACGGTGAGTTGTAGCCAATTTCGGCAGGCACTCGATTACAGTCTGCCATTGCTCCAAATTGCCATGTCTGGTTAAATCAAATGCAGTGGCAAGCTGCTGCGGCAATATTTTGACCCAAGCATCGGCTTTTGCATCAAGTAAATTATTATATAATGGTTGATAATCAATCATTTAAAAATCTTACTCTGTCATCTGAAGACAGAGTAAGCAACTTACAATATA
>NQJG01000075.1 GCA_002256465.1 Methylococcaceae bacterium NSP1-1
TTATGATTCTATGTGAAATATAATGGGTACACAATTGCTCAAGCTTTTTAATCAGAGTCCCTTCGACTTTGTTCAGGAGAGTCTTGTAAAAGTAAATCCGTTCGTCCTGAGCCCTTCGACTGTGCTCGGGAGAGCCTTGTCGAAGGATGTACGGATTTACTTTGGGCCAAACGAGATACCTCCGCCCAATCACCACGCATCATGGCTTCTTTCTTCCTGCGGCTCCAGCCCTTGATTTGCCTCTCGGCCGACAAGGCTTCTTCTCGAGTGGCACAGTCTTGTGACCAGACAAGCTTCAATGGGCGCCGTGTTAGGGTATAACCAGCGCATTCTCCAGCCTGATGTTGACTGATGCGTAATTCGAGGTTGTCGGTGTGCCCTGTGTAGTAGCTACCATCAGCACAGCGAAGAATATAAACCCAAAACATTTAGTGTATCCTTTTTTTGTGAATCCTTAGGCCTTGCTTAGAAGAGGCTTGCCATTTTTCTCCATTCATCCTTCGACTAGCTCAGGACGAACGGAGAAAGGTGGCAAGCAATTTTCAACTTCTTCAGAGACTCTTAATGCCGCAGCAACCGCACCACCTGATGAAACGCCAGCAAAAATGCCCTCTTCAGACGCTAAAGCGCGGGTGGTGTTTTCGGCTGTTTGTTGATCGATATCGATAATCCTGTCAACGCGGTCCGCCTGGTAGATTTTGGGTAAATATTCCTTGGGCCAGCGTCTGATACCGGGGATTTTAGAATCACCTTCGGGTTGTACACCGACAATCTGAATTGCCACATTTTGTTCCTTGAGAAATCTTGAAGTCCCCATAATCGTACCGGTAGTCCCCATTGCGCTGACAAAATGAGTCACTTTTCCCTGTGTGTCCTGCCAAATTTCAGGCCCCGTACTTTCATAATGAGCGAGCGGATTATCGGGATTTGCAAACTGATCCAGAATACGCCCCTTGCCCGCAGCTTCCATTTCCCTTGCCAAATCAATTGCCGCTTCCATGCTGCCTGCTGCGGGTGTCAGAATAATTTCAGCGCCGTAAGCTTTCATCGAGGCTTTGCGCTCGTCGCTCATGTTATCGGGCATAATCAAGGTCATTTTATAACCCTTGATGGCAGCAACCATAGCCAGGGCAATACCGGTATTACCGCTGGTCGCCTCTATCAAGCGGTCACCGGGTTTAATTTCGCCTCTGGCTTCGGCATGTTTAATCATACTCAGTGCTGGAAGGTCTTTGACTGAGCCGGCCGGATTATTGCCTTCAAGTTTGACCAGAACGGAATTGCTGGTATTGCCCGGCAAACGTTGTAGTCTGGCTAAAGGGGCATTGCGAACAAAAGATTCAATAGTTGGGAAAGTCATAGCGGATAATCTAATATGAAGAAATTACTACGAATTATCCCATAAAAACGAAAAATCAACATAACTCCAAAAATAGCCTTGTAGCGGGCAACGATAAAGCTGTCGCCCGCCCCGGGCTTAACTATGACTACAATCACGGACATTTTATGTGCTCTTAACAGAATAATCAGGGAGTTCAGGCGTTAATATGGCATTTAGCTTTTCAGCAATTTCATGCATAGACTGGTTCCCTAAGATAATCTTACCAAAAAGCTGGTCGGTAATATCTTTCCCTAAACACCGATAACTTTCAAACTGGTCTTCGGCATAAAACTGGTCGTCGGTGGTTTCGTGGGGGAAATCCGGGTGAACTGCCTTGTACTGCATCACGGCGGTATCTTCGTGACCGTTCATGGATGCTTTCAGATAAATTAACCAACCATCAGGATCCTTTTCAGGGTCGTATTTGTCATAGTAAATCTTCCCGATTGCGCAACGGCTGCGACTCCAGCCTGATTCACTTTCAGGATGGATGGAGCGAACATCAATCTCGATTTTTTTTACAAGATTATCGACTTCGCACATGCGAATCAAAGTAGCCAACCCTTCGAACTGTAGCTTGGGATCGCATTCGCCATCACTGATAATAATGACTCTACATCGACGTTTAACAAGCTCATAAGCCGCCAGATTTTCAAAGTGTCCACCATCGGAAATGGCTAAATACTTGGACTTTTCGTTGGCAAAACCGAATAGTTCTTTTAATAGATACCATAGGCTGAATGAGGGTGATGGCTGTTGGCAGCTTGATTTACTGGGATTGGGAAACCACCAGCCAAGCCGGGCATTAAATAAGGTCATCAAAAAAGCCACTGGAGCTGAGGTGTGGTAGCCCATGTTAGGACTGGCGGCAGCGCCTGATACCGAAATGGCTTGGCCCAATGTGGGTTGTTTTGCTATGCCACCATAGGTTTCGGTTTTTACGTAATCAATTGAATGACATAGAGTTCCATTCTGATTTTTGACTTCGTAATGACTGCCACAGGTGAGCGGGGTAAGTGTAAAAATGGCACTATGACGAGTATGCAACGATAAATCGCTTGAACCGCCCAGGTTCAAAGCGCAATTAACGATATGCAGAGGACCTGAGGGTGTGTTTTGGGCATCCAGTAATTCAGCCATCTTCAGATCGTCATCATCATCGAAGCCGGTAAATTTTTGTGGATTACGTTCTTCCGGGTTACGTGTCGCCCCCAAATAACAACGTGCCAAGCGGCTGCGATAAAAACCATTAAGACTGAATTCGTTGATATCAACTCGCCAACCGAGTATTCCTAAACAGATAAGACAAAAAATGAGAACTTCATAGGTAAAATCAATATTACTATTTGCTTGCTTCAGCAACTCCCAATGTTTTTTGTAGGGTGCAGCAGTTTCCTCTGATGTTGACTTGTTAATAGTTGCTTCAAGCTTTTCTTTAATCTCATTAACAGATGACTTTTCATCAATTTGTAACTCGATTTGCTTGCTGCTTTGCTGAGCATCGCCAAGCAAAGTCGATTGGGATATTTCAAAGTTGTTGTCATTTAATTTAACTACAATAACGAGATGCAGAATCATTGATATGACAATTACGAGACCAGCGATAAAAATGAAGGGGGTTAATTTTGCAACAATTTCCTTGAGTTTTGTTGTCATACCCTTGCTATCTGTTCCGTCAGTAGACGCTGATCTTCCTGCAAACAATCCTGCCAGAGTTGTTCCAATCCAACCGGTGCCTAATTCTTGCCATGGGCCGTCGTAATAAAGCCACGCGCTCCATATAGGGCCATAAATAGCCGTTACAGCTACCACCAAACAGGCAAAGGCGTAGATGGCAAGCCAAGCACCGAAGCGGCTCCACCATTCTCTGACGTTTTCGGAAGAGTCTCTGCCTTGCATACCAATTAGTAGATTAATGGCTAGCGAAAAGGCCCCTAACACAGCCGGAGATCCCCAGACCAAGGCTAACCAAACTGCTTTCTCATTATTTGATATTGACCAATCATGGAAAAAAAGCATGATGGTGGAAAATACAATGACCAGCACACCGATAGCCGGCAATGGGGCTAAAAAAGGTACAAAAAAAATTTTCCGCCAAAAATTGCTTTGATAGACGGAAATAAATGAATGAATGATTGTAGAAAGGTAAATTATTATTAACGATGTGATGAAGATATTGTTTTTTTCTAATAAAAAACCAAGACTATCAAAGGGAGAAGCAGTTTTAATATGTTCCCATATGGCTGAGAAATCAGCCCATAGAAAATTAAAAATCCCGCCAAATGAAAAAACATTGTTTTGATTTAACTTCCAAAGCTCAACTTGTTCACACAATATGCCGGTATAGCCTAACGAAACAAGTATCAGTGGAAATACTGATGTTATTTGAACCCCTACCTGTGAAGAGATTAAGCTTTTTAGATTATGATTATTTTTCTCGTTATTATTGGTGGACGTAACTAACCACCAAAGGTTGATGCCAATTCCAAATGCGCCGATGATGAGTAAAATAATTGTTCCATAATTCCATCCTGCATTTTTTGAATAGGCTGTAAATATCGAAAAAAGTATTCTTGGTACTAATAGTAAAGAAGCAATGGTAAAAAATATCATCAATTGCACTAGCAAGGTATTGCGTAACCATATGGTTACTATTGACCAGGTATCAGCACTCAATAAATTGAGATTGGGGGAAAGATAATTGGAATAGCGTCGTAAATGCATGATCGATTCTTTCCAATCAGCATCCGGATGTAGCCAACTGAGTTCAACTTTTGGATTTTCCTCTGACTTTTGCTTTTCTATGCGATCTGCTGTGCGTTTACAATTAGCGCTTAACCAGGCACCAATATATCCACCGCCGGAAACAGTGGATAAATAGTCGATTTTCTCAAGCACGCCCTTTGCTTTAAGCGCTTCGAGAACTCCCAAGCCAAATGTTGCACTGCGAATACCGCCGCCGGAAAATGCAAGGCCGACCAAGTTTTCGGGTGTTCTATCTGTGTGCAGTTTCCGGATTAATTTAAATTCCTCCTCTTTTACTTCTGCGAAGGATATTTTTTTCACATCTTCGATATTATTTTGGTTCTCGGTTGTCATTAGCTAATCCTCCTCAGAATTACTGGAATTTTCGTAAGCGTTCAGTACCCCTCTTTGGAAAAGAGGGGTTAGGGGAGATTTTATTAGATAAATCCCCCTCAATCCCCCTTTTACAAAGGGGGGGGTGAGAACGCATACGAATTTTCAAATAGCTGTCAACATAACGCTAAATTCACCTACATGAAAGGTTTTTTGCCGTTGAGTTGTGGGTAATAACAATTGCCGGAGGGTTCTGACCGAGCCATTATGCAAATAAGGTGCTGTTGCCCAAATGCCGTTCAAAGGCCGGCCTTTATAGACCAGTTGGCTTGGGCGGGGATTTATCATATGCATACCATCAGCGATTGTTGTGAGCATTTCAGTAATGTCGGCTGGATTTAACAATTCCTTAACTTCTTCCACCTTATTAGTTCTTCCCGCATTGATGGCCTTTAATGTCCCCACTGGATCAAGAAGCACATTATTGGTAATTGTACCAAGCACTGAGTAACCTAAAAAATCAACACCTGGTCCGGTTTTTTTAAAGAGATTTGGGCTAATTACATATATTTTTGAATGCGCAAGAAGCTTGCCGCTTTCGTACCTGTTATTTGAAAAATTAGTAGTCATCGCCGGATCGGTTTTCAGTTCATCAAGTGGCGTTAATACCGCTTTGATGCGCCGGTTCGGGTCATTGCGGCGAATATCGGCATGGCAGGAAAGACAGTATTGTTCAAAAGCTTTGCGACCTTGTGCCAGTTTTGCCTGATCGATTTTCGGCAATATTGTTGCCGGCCACTGCGGCGACTGCAATTTCCACAGCAAGGCTTCAAGTTGACCTAAATGAGGGATATCGGCTGAGCTGATATGTCCGGTTTTATCGATAAGACTGGTGTTGAGATTAAGGCTTGCAAATACCCCCAGCACTTCGCCAACGTTACGTCCCAAGGCGCCGCCGCCTTTATTGGCAACGCTGCCATTCCATTGCACTTTGTCATGTTGCGGCGTATCCCAGATAAATGGATAACTGACGGGTGCATTAGCTGGATGCCGATTGCCTGGAATACCCAACGC
Organism: Methylococcaceae bacterium NSP1-1; assembly: GCA_002256465.1. Lineage (GTDB taxonomy): Bacteria > Pseudomonadota > Gammaproteobacteria > Methylococcales > Methylomonadaceae > Methylobacter_C. Next base: position 5,534 of record NQJG01000075.1, read on the forward strand.
TGTCGCAGTAATGGTGTTGAAAATGGCGCCAATGGCATCCAGACGGGCAAAGCCGAAGGGCGAATCGCCGGCATTCATTGCGTTCCAGCCCTGACGGATTTGGGTTATTTGCTGCAATTGTGCTTTGAGCTTCTCTTTGGCATCTTGTTCAGCAAAGTTTTCCGCCAATACATTTTTTGCAAACCGGTCAAATTTTTGACTGTCACTAAGGGTTGTTTGCATGGCTTTGGCTAATGTATGCAGAAAGCCTTCAATATCCGCCATCGTCGGAGCGCCATCAACGAGTATTTTGTGGCCCTGAAATTCAACCTGGCCGGTATGGCATGCGGCACAGGTTAAACCTAGCCAGTCCTGGGATATTTTTTGATAAGCCGGATTATTTCTTGCGGTATCCTTGGTAAATCCGATGGGTAATCCATCCGGATTCATCGCGGTTTTCTGCTGGGGGAGATAGCGAAGGCTGTCCATATGTTGGCTATCAATAAACAGCTTGGTGTTGTCAGGTTGCTCCAGAAACAAGAACCATCGGTAAGGTATAATCTGTGAGCCTTGCGAGAGAAACCAGAATTTTTGCTGTTCCCGGGCATCCCAGTTTTGACAGAGCGTTACCTCGCCCGAAAAAGCGCCTTCAAAACTGTTGGGAGTGCAGTTTTCAGCCTGTGTAGCTAACGAATAAAATAACCAGAATAAAATCCCGGGAAAAACCCGGAGTAGATTTATAGTTTTCATTTTCATTCCTCAACCGAAAACAGATTTGAATAATTTCTCCAGTAATCGCATAAAAAACGGCATTGGCTCCGGCGCTTGTTCAAGACGATGTTCCGCCGAAACCTGGTAAACCGATTTTCGCAGGCGATTGATGCTGCCTATCGGCTGATGCTCAACCAGTGAATGCCAGGGGGTAAACGCCAGTTTTTCGCAATGGGCTTTATTTTCCTCAGAGTTGACATCCGGTTGCGGCCTGAGAATGGTAATTTTGGCTACCTTGACAAAATCGTCCTCCCACTTCGAAGAAGCATTCTCAATAAGCTCATTATCCTTGCCAAAATCATCGCCCTCACGACGTACCTGTAGCATAAAATCAAAATGGAGATCCTCATTTTCGCTCATGGTTTCAGTCAGTGCGTCGCACAAATAGTTTTCCGGACGGGGTTTTGGAGGAGAATGCCCAGGAGGGACTTCGGTGCAGGGTTTTGCCGAAAACTTCATTACCCATATCTTCCTTGATGATTTTAAGGCTATTGCCTATCCTCTGTTTTTGCTCTTCAGTAACACTGGGATCCGGAATAAAGAGCGGAGCAAAAAATCCTGATGCTACATCATTGTCCCGATCGAGAACTCTGTCCATGCGCAGATAATCTTCAGTGTTGGCAAAGGCAAAAACCGGCTGGTTTATCATCAAAAAATCCTGATTATGCGCGCCGTTATCATCGATTAACACCTCGCCGCCTACATCCAACACCTTGATTGCCATACCTCGGCTCCCGTGTTCTTCTACTTCTTTTTTTGTAACGGGATCAATTTCGGTTGTATCAGGACCCACAACCGCTGCGGCATTGGAAAAACGGATAAATGCATCGAATTGCTTACCCGGTTCAGCAAAAAGCCCCACCTGATATTCAGGGGCTATATCGGGATCTATAGTAAACGTGGCTTTAACACAGCCATGCGATTTCGGATGTACGCCCCTGAGTATTTGCTTGGGAGGTGGATAACGCTTGTCGAGCAATTTAACGGTAAGATCGGTGATTTCTGCAATCTGATCAGCTTCCTGATCGGGGTTCTGGATGTGCTCAAAAGGACATTTTGATGTGTTTGTTGTTGACATGTCTTGTTCTCCTCATTTTTTATAAAACGAACAACGCAAGTGAAATAGTTTTAATTTCTATTGATGATTATCTTAACTTTCACTTCCTGACGGTCTAACGCGAGCCTTGATTGCCCGGGTAAGATCTTATACTGTTTTCACATCAAAATCCGGTTTTTTATACCTTCTCTCACTAGCTCTCACCATCTCGTAGGACACAACAGGGATAGTGTATTGCGACACAACAAAGCCAAACATGATACATAAAAAAATACTCACAGGATCGAAGAAGAACCGGGGCCGCTGAATTTATCCATCAGTATCCAGCATTTTCAACATTTCCTCGCGAATCAGATTTTGTTTGTCCGTATCGGTAATGGGTTGTAGCTGCTGATCGGTGATATAAAATATATCTTCAGCACGACTGCCTATGGTGGTTATTTTTGCGCTTTGCAGGTTGACATTTTGCTGGATAAAAGCGCGTCCTATTTTCGATAAAAGACCTGCGTGGTCTGTGGTGATAAGCTCTATGACCGTAAGCCGGTTTGATGGGTCAGAGAGAAAATTGATACTGGTAGGGATTGGGAAATGCAGGGCTTGCCTTGATTTTGATTGACGATGGATGTTGATGTGGCCTTTTACTTCGCCATGCAACAGGTTGTTGCGGAGTGCTGTACAGATATGGGATGACCTGAATAACTCATTAATGGGTTCTCCTGATTGTTCAAGCACTTGAAAGCTGTTAAGCACATAATTGTCCAGGGTGGTCATGATTCTGGCATCAAGAATGGTAAGTCCCAATTGGTCAAGGGTGGCTGTGCATATTGAAAAAATAGGTCCTTTGTCTTTGGTGTAAACAAAGACTTCCGCACTGCCGCGGTGGGTTTGCGGGCGCAGCAATACCAAGGGCAGATCAGTTTCCCTGGAAGAGGCAATAGCCATCGTGTGCCAGGCTATTTCATCCGCAGAATAGCGCAAAAAATAATCATCACTGGTGTGTTGCCAGGCGTTATTAATATCAGCTTCCGATATGCCGAGTTTGATGAGTTCGTCTTTGGCTTCCTGTTTATTTTCACGCAATCGGTCTGCCAGGGCGGCAGGATTCTGTAGTCCCCGGCGCAGTGCATTGTGAGTGGCTGAATACAGTTCTCTAAGCAAGGAGTCTTTCCAGGCGTTCCATAGCTCAGGGTTGGTGGCGCGTATATCTGCTACTGTCAGTAGGTATAAATGATTAAGATATTCGACACTGCCGACTTTTTGGGCAAATTCATGGATGACATCCGGGTCGCTGATGTCTTTTCGCTGTGCTGTCATTGACATAATCAAATGACTTCGAACCAGCCAGGTGATCAGCTTGGTGTCATGAGCGGACAGGTTGTGTTGACTACAGAAATTTCGGGCAATGTCTTCTCCGATCGCGGAATGGTCGCCGTTCCGGCCTTTGGCAATGTCATGAAAAAGGGCCGCAATGTACAACAACTCCGGTTTTGCAATCAGCAGAAAAACAGTATTACAGAGAGGAAATTCATTGATGTGCTCTTCTAATGAAAACCGGCGTAAGTTACGAATAACAAAAAGAGTATGTTCGTCTACCGTATAAATGTGAAACAAGTCGTACTGCATACGCGCGACAATGTTGGCAAAGTCCGGTAAATAGGCAGCTAACACGCCATATCTATTCATTCGTCTTAATTCATGGGTAAGGCCGCGTGGACTGCGAAAGATTTCTATAAAAAAATGATTGGCGGTTTTATTTTCCCGGAACGCAGTATCGATCAAATGAAGGTTTTTCCGGATCAGACGTATGGTCGTGGCCCTGATGCCTAAAAGTGATGCGTTTAGTTGCAGGACTAAAAAAACTTCCAGTAAAGCCAGCGGGTGTTTCTCGAATACAGACTCATCGATAGCTTCAAGATAGCCATTGATGGCAATAAATTTATCGTTAATGGGAATTACCTTGCAAGCCATCTCCCCGGTTACAAAGCGTTCATTAAATAATTGCAGCAACATTTCATTGAGCCGTTCAATTCCTTGCACGGTTTTAAAATAAAACTGCATGAACAATTCGACATCCTGGTTATAGTGTTGATTCTCTGTGCTAAAACCAAACTGCTCAGCAAGATCACGTTGGTAATCAAAAATGAGTCTATCTTCTGCCCGGTTGGTTAAAAGATGTAGCGCATAACGAATTCGCCACAGTACATCTCGTGCGGCAATCAGTTCTGCATATTCGGACTCGGGCAAGAAGTCGTATTTAATGAGTTCTTTAAGTGTTGTCGAGTTGTAATGACGTTTAAATACCCATGCGATAATTTGCATGTCCCGCAATCCACCGGGGCCTTCCTTGATATTAGGTTCAAGGTTATAGGCGGTGTCGTGGAATTTGGCATAGCGTAGACGTTGTTCTTCCATTTTAGCGGCAAAAAACTGATCCGATGGCCAAATTTTATCAGGTGTGATTCGTAATTTGAGTGCTTCATAAAGCTTGGTGTTACCGGCAATCAGGCTGATTTCCATCAAGCTGGTCATGATTGTTTGATCATCAAGCGCCGCTGTAACGCATTCTGTGACAGTGCGTACGCTATGCCCCGGTTTTAAACCGATATCCCAGAGGAAAGTAAACAGGTTTGCCAAGGCTTCCTGGTATGGAGAAGTGTCGATAGAATCCAGCAGGATAATAATATCGATATCTGAGTGGGGAAATAACTCCCTTCTGCCGAACCCGCCAACGGCGCACAAGCTCAGTTGCCCTGCGTGCGGACCGAGGAAATGTTGCCAACAAACACTAAGAATCAGGTCTATAAAATCTGATTTCTCTTTAAGCAGATCTGAAACTGAGTGGTGCGGGTCAAATTTTAGTTTTAACTCAATGTCTTTTTGTTTTATCAGGTGTTTAAATTGCAACAGGCTATCTGGTTTTTCAAAAAGGGTAGAGTTGATGTATTTATTCAAAGCTATCACATTTCCTCTTTACGTAGCGTCAAGATTTCATAGCCCTCAGCGGTTACCAAAATGGTATGTTCAAATTGTGCTGACAGACTCCGGTCCTTTGTAACGGCCGTCCAGCCATCAGCTAAAACTTTAACGTCACGCTTGCCCAGATTAATCATCGGTTCAATGGTTATTATCATGCCGGCTTCGAGCACTGCCCCTGTCCCTGGTTTGCCATAATGAAGCACCTGCGGCTCTTCATGGAATTCCTTGCCGATACCATGTCCGCAAAAGTCTCTGACCACAGAGTAACGATTGCTTTCGGCGTGTTTTTGTATCGCATGCCCTACATCGCCTAAGGTAGCGCCGGCTTTGACTTTTTCTATGCCGAGAAACATGGATTCCCGGGTTATTTTAATCAGGCGTTTTGCGTGTTGACTGACTTCGCCTACACAGAACATTTTACTGGTATCGCCATGATAGTCATCTTTAATCACAGTAATGTCAATGTTCACGATATCGCCTGATTTAAGTTTTTTATCGCTGGGAATGCCGTGGCAAACTGTCTGGTTGATCGATGTACATATTGATTTCGGAAAGCCGCGATAATTAAGTGGAGCGGGAATGGCTTTCTGCACATCAACAATATAATCGTGGCACAGTTTGTCGAGCTGGTCGGTGGTAATGCCAGGGACAACGTGGGGTTCAATCATTTCCAAAACTTCGGCAGCCAGTTTTCCGGCAATACGCATTTTTTCTATTTCACTTGGGGATTTAATGATGATGCTCATGGAGGGGAGTTTATTGTTGTAGGATCAAGGTTCAAGGTTCAAGTGGTATGATTATGTATCTTGTACCTGTAATAGTAGAGATTTTAACAGAGGTTTGCTTGTTGTAAAAAGTAAATTATGGTATAAAGGTAAGTTCATTTTTGTAAAAAATACTCACGCTTATCGTCACGTTTGGTAGGGTGCTGACTTCACTTGTTGCAGTTGGTTATCAGACGGGATAGGTGGAGGCGTAACCCAACTCGGAATAAAATATTCCGACTTTAAAACTTAGGAGAAATTAATGGCAGCAGTATCCATGCGTCAAATGCTTGAAGCGGGTGTTCACTTTGGGCACCAAACTCGTTATTGGAATCCGAAAATGGCAACATATTTGTTCGGTGCTCGTAACAAAATCCATATCATTGATTTGGAAAAAACGCTTCCAATGTTTAATGATGCTATGAACTATCTGGGTCAGATGACGGCAAACAAAGGTACTATCCTGTTTGTCGGCACAAAAAAGGCAGCGCGTAAAGTCGTTGCGGAAGAGGCAAAACGTTGTGGTATGCCCTACGTTAATCATCGCTGGTTAGGC
>NQJG01000297.1 GCA_002256465.1 Methylococcaceae bacterium NSP1-1
ACGGCTTTATTAGGCGCATCTATCTCAACCCGGCATGTCTGGCTACAACATTTACCTCCCGATGAAGTGCCGGAATGTGGCCCCGGATTAGAGTACATGTTCCAAAACTTTCCCTTGTTCGACACCCTTAAGTTGATGTTAAGCGGCACGGGGGATTGTGCCAAGGTAGATTGGACATTCCTGGGTTTTAGTATGCCCGCCTGGACCCTGGTCGCTTTTTTAATGTTGGCAACATTAAGTCTGTTGCAAATCTGGAATTGTGAAAAAAAATAAAGACACAAGGTGTAAGGTACGAAGCCTTTTAATCTGTAGCTTTTAGACGTGGTTTTAATTGAGATATTTTAATGAAAAAAATTTTATGGGCATTGTTGCTTGCAATAAGCTTTTCATCTGTGCAAGCGGATACGGATTTAACCTCTTTGCAACGGGCAATCGCAGGAAAACAACGTTCTGCAGAACATAAAGCCCGCGACAAATACCGGCATCCACAGCAAACGCTGGAATTTTTTGATATTAAAGAAAACATGACTGTGGTTGAAATCTGGCCGGGTGAAGGTTGGTATACCGAAATTCTGGCGCCTTATTTAAAAGATAAAGGCAAACTGTATGCTGCACACTTTTCAGCCGATTCGGAGCAGCCTTATTTTAAAAAGGGCCTGGATAATTTTGTTAAAAGAATGTAGAGCCGCCGGAACTCTTGCAAATCGCACCGGATGGTTCGGCGGACAGGGTAGTAACGTTTCGCAATGTCCATAACTGGATGAAAAGCGAGCAGGCCGCCGCAGTGTTCAGCGCCATGTATAAAGCTTTAAAACCGGGGGGTATTCTGGGTGTTGTAGAGCATAGAAACAGCACATTAAAGCCACAGGATACCAAAGCTGAATCCGGTTATGTCTCCGAGGACTATGTTATTGCACTGGCGAGAAATGCAGGTTTTGAGTTTTTGGAAAAATCGGAAATTAATGCCAATAGCAAAGACACCAAGGATTATCCCGTTTGGGCTTTGCCGCCTTCATTAGCGTTTAAGGACAAAGATCGTAATAAATACCTTGCTATCGGTGAAAGCGACAGGATGACGATTAAATTTATCAAGCCTGAATAAAGGCGCAATTTACACAGATACCTCATACTCCCGCTTCTGCGTTACTGTCTTGAATTAAGACATGAAAATGAATGTGGGGCTTCAGTCACCCTCACATCATTTGTGTAAATATTCACCTCCCCTTTTATAAAGAGGGAATGAGCGGGATTTATTTAAAAAATCTCCCCTACCCCCTCTTTTTCAAAGAGGGGAACTGAATCGCGGCTAAAGCCGCTCCCACAAAAGCCTTACAATTCAAACTCAGAAGGATCAAGCCCTAATTCCTTGGCTATTTTGACAGCTACCTTTTTTTCATCGTTATCAAAAAGACCATCCGAAGAAGCAATGGAAATAATCATACGAATCAGCAAGCGCGATGCTTCAGTATTAGACTTCATTTTACCGATTGCCTGGTAGGCCTTGGCCTCACCAATGTCTTTATCAAATTCCAACTGTCCGACAAAATCCTGGAACGCTTTAATAACATCACTGGTGGTAAAAATCGACAGTGCATCATTGCTTTCGATGAATTTGATCATTTTTTGTTTTTCTCCCGAACTGATGCTGCCGTCAGCCATGGCAACCAGAGCTGAACCCGCCATCGCTGCATTTAGAAAATCCTTGTTTTTAAATTTCAAGGCCTCTGTTTTTAATTCATTGGCTTTGGTTTTTAGCTGGCTAAGAAAATTATCGAAACTCATTAGTGTTCTCCTGGTTTTATGTGTGGTTTATGTTTACTTGCTTGCATTTTGCCATTTTTAAATCATGAACATTAAACTGACAAATCTGCATATTCTTTTAATGACAGCGCATCTTTGACACCATAACACATTTGTCGATTTATGATGCTTTCCGCCCATTGTTGATGAGTTGCCACTTCACACATGGCATTATGCATTCTAAAGACCGCCGGGGCTTCCCTGTCGCTTAGGCTGATCGCCATCTCGTAATCTTCCACATCAACAGCATAGGCAGATTCAATAATCGGTACTTGAGTCGGATGAATGGCGGTTTTACCTATTAAACCATATGCCAAATCCAGCTTCATTTCTTTTTGTAAAGTATCCGGATCATCCAGATATTCAAACACTGGCGCGGATAGCGAAAATCCATACGGCCTGAAAATAGTAACCAGTTGCGCGATAACGTTACCAATCGGCGTTTCATAAAGTGTGAAAGATCGGGGTCTGCGAATACCCAAAAGATTCATCAGATCATTGCCGCCAATTCTAAGCATTAAAATTCGCTGTGCAATATCGTCTTGTAATAATCCCTGCCGTAATTCACTCATCGC
>NQJG01000076.1 GCA_002256465.1 Methylococcaceae bacterium NSP1-1
AAGATCTGAATGTTGATCTAAGTGACGTTTACGAAATGGAAAAACGCTTGGGTAGTCAGGATATGTCATTCGATATGCCGGTTGATGAGGCTGGAGAAGAAAGCTATGCGTATCCAGCAAACTACCTTCAGCAACATGGTGCTGATCCTTTGGTATTACTTTAAAATGCCGATTGGGAAGGGCATGGACAGGATTTATTATCAGAAGCACTGGCCGATTTGGATGAGCGTAGTTTGGATATTCTTTCAAGTCGCTGGTTGGCGGACAAAAAAGCCACATTACATGAGCTTGCTGAACGTTACAACGTTTCTGCCGAGAGAATAAGGCAATTAGAACAAAATGCCATGAAAAAGCTCAGAGCAGCAGTTGTACTTGAAGCCTGACAGGCTATCGATAGTATTAAAAAAGGCTTGGCGATTTTATCGTTAAGCCTTTTTTTATATATGGTTTTTGGTGTCGTAACAGTAATGAACTGATTAACCTAACAACCTCGGTTGAGTAATCATAGATCCCGTTCGTTCTGATTGAAATAAAGTGATCGGGATCGTGAATTTAGGATTATTGACCAGGACTCTCATTACTGCTTACTTACTATTTTCGTAAGCTCATATGCTCAGTAATCAGGATTTAACTACCCGTAAATCTGTCTTGACTTCGACAGTTGGTATGGGTTTTACAGTTATAATTTCCAACTCTTATTCCTTTTTTCACTTGGCCGAAGCATCGCAATCCCTAATTTTTTAAGATATTTTTAGGGTCGTATTTAAGCAGGATTGAGCAAATTCAGTAGAGTTTGCGCCTCTTCTGCGGCTTCATGACCCAGGCTGGTCAAATAACCTCCATCCTCCTGTGTTACCAATCCTTTTACGTGCAAACGTTTTGTGGCGGCAATGATTTCGGGGGCAGCTGTTTTATGTACCTTGATTCCTTCTTGTGTGGTGTTCAGGTTGTAGCGAACCAGAATGTTTATTTCGTCTACAATGTCTTGGGTATAGGGCATAGAAAATCCTCACGATTTATTGATACAACTGAATAGCATAAAGCTATTTCTAAAGAAGGAGTATCTTTTTTTTTCGAGAGCATACACAATAACACTACAATGACACGAAAAAAGCCTAAGGTAAAAACTTCGTGTTCTTCGTGCTCCTTCGACTGCACTCAGGACAGGCTTCGTGGTAAAAATTTGTGAAGCTCGTAAATCAGTTAATAACGACGTACTGAACTATCACAGTTACAAGCCCATGCATCAATACCGCCGGTTAAATTGGCGATATTTTTAAATCCAGACTGAAGAAGATAGTTGGCGGCTTGTTGACTACGCATGCCATGGTGACAAATCACAACAATCTCCTGTTGCGGATCCAGTTCATCCAGTCTTTTCGGGATTTGATTAAGTGGAATCAATACGCTATTAGCGATATGGGCGTATTGAAATTCATGGGGTTCTCTGACGTCCAGCAAAAATAATTTTTCTTCCTGTTGAATTTTGTTCTTTAATTCTGTTGCTGATAGTTGTTTTACAGTCATTGTTATCCTCTATTAATAAATCGATCCAGGCGTTGCATGGCGATAGCCATTTTAGCTATAGAAGTCGTATAAGCAAAACGAAGCATGTGATGAGCTTCATAACTACCAAAATCTTTTCCCGGTGTTATGGCAACAGCTTCAGCTTCTAAAAAATCCAGTGCAAATTGATAACTGTCATCGGTAAATTTTTTGCAATTGGCATAAATATAAAAAGCACCCTCCGGTTTAATGGAGATTTCAAAACCTAAGCGCAATAAATTGTCATAAAGAAAATCCCGCCTGGCGGCAAATTCTGCGCGTCTGTTTTCAAGCTCCACTAGGGTGTTTTTATCAAACGCCGCTAATGCGGCATATTGCGATTGCGTGGAGGTAGCGATATAAATATTTTGGGCTAATTTCTCGGCGGCTTCAATAAATTCATCAGGCACAATTAACCAACCAATGCGCCAGCCAGTCATGCCATAATATTTGGAAAAACTGTTAATAACAAATACGTCGTCACTAAAAGTTAGTGCTGTTGTAGCATTTGTTCCATATACCAGTCCATGATAAATTTCATCCGAATAAAAGCAGCCACCCAGAGTATTCACAGTATTGATAGATTGCTTTAATTCTTCAGGAGTAATAAGTGTTCCTGTAGGATTGGACGGGGAGGCAATCAAGGCGCCTTTAGTGGCCGATGTCCATTGTTCTTTGATGTGTCTTGCAGTTAATTGGTAACGGCTGCTGGCATCAACAGCGATGGTTTTGGTTTTGCCGCCAAACAATGTAGCAAAGTTACTGTTACACGGATAACAAGGGTCAGCCATTAAGAGTTCTTCGTTCGGATTTAAACTTATCCCAAAAGCCAATAAAAACGCACCAGAAGCACCAGGCGTGACAAAAATACGCTGTTCGTTGACAGTTACACCATAGCGCTTCTGATAAAATGCAGCTATTTTATTTCGCAGTTCAGGCAACCCGGCGGCAGCGGTATATTTAACCTCACCGGTCAGAAGATGCTTAATGCCCGCATCGACGATGGTAGGGGGTGTCGGAAAGTCGGGTTCACCAATTTCCATGTGAATAACATCTTTGCCTTGCGTCTCTAATTGTTTGGCTCGTCGCAGCAATTCCATGACATAAAACGAAGAAATTTCCGAATTTCGCTCTGCCAGTCGATTACTCATGATATTGAAGCTCATAAAAAAACATGAATGATACCAATAATCCTTGCTAACTGGTGACTATTCTGCTAAAAATGCGCAGTTTTTATTTATCCCATCTTTAGGAGTTAATGGATGACCGATAGTGCTAAACCGATTGTTGCATCACCTTTCAGTTTTACGCCTTACAAAGAAAAAGAAGGCGAAGAATATATGAATGAAGCTCAATTAAAACATTTTGAGACCATTCTGAATAATTGGAAAGCCGAATTAATGCACGAAGTAGACCGTACCGTGCACCATATGCAGGATGATGCCGCTAATTTCCCCGATCCTAATGACCGGGCGACTCAGGAATCAGAGTTCAGTCTGGAATTGAGAACGCGTGACCGGGAACGCAGGTTAATCAAGAAAATTGATGATTCCCTTAAAGAAATCGAATCCGGGGATTATGGTTTTTGTGAATCATGTGGCATAGAAATAGGCATACGCCGTCTGGAAGCCAGACCAACAGCCACTTTGTGTATTGACTGTAAAACACTCGATGAAATTCGGGAAAAACAAATGGGCTAAATTAGCTTGTCGTGCGGGAAAATACCTTATATCGGCCGGTTTGCACCTTCGCCTACCGGCCCCTTGCATTTTGGTTCACTCTACACAGCATTAGCCAGTTTTCTGCAAGCCCGTTCCCAGCAAGGATTGTGGCTGCTACGCATTGATGACCTCGATACTCCCCGTAATATCAAAGGCTCCGCTGATAGCATTTTAAAAACGCTGGATGCCTTTGGTCTATATTGGGATGACACTGTAGTCTATCAAAGTCAATATCTCGACGATTATCATGAAAATCTTGATCAATTAGTCAAAGATAAACTAATTTATCCCTGTACATGCAGCCGAAAAACATTGACCGATATTTATTCCGGTGTGTGCCGGAATAAACAGACACTGCCCAGTAGTCCCTATTCATTGCGTATCAAAACCGATAACCGCATCATTTCCTTTAATGATGAGTTACAGGGCTTAATTTCTCATAATCTGGCTGAGCAGCATGGCGATTTTATTTTAAAAAGAAAAGACCAGATTATTGCTTATCAATTTGCTGTTGTGATTGATGACGACAGACAACACATAAATCATGTTGTGCGCGGCTTCGATTTACTGGATTCAACGCCCCGGCAAATCTATCTGCAACAATTACTGGGTCTAGTTCCGCCTGGCTATATGCATGTACCGGTTATTATTGATGAGCAGGGATTTAAGCTCAGCAAACAAACCCTCGCTACAGCAGTCGATATAAAGAAACCTCATATGGTCATTTTTGAGTTGTTGACTTTATTAAAACAAAACCCACCGAGCGAACTCCAACATGCTCCGTTAACTGAGTTGCTTGGTTGGGCAATAGAGCATTGGAATCCGGCACTGTTAAAAAATTTAACTGCAATTTGCAGGTCCGGTTAGCGCAGTTCGATACTTTACGGTTCGGGCAGGCCAATGCGGTTTAACAGGCAAGCATTGCAGGCCGTGTGGTTGAATGTGTGTGCCAAATGACGCCGGCCTTGGGCGAGCGCATGATCGCAGAGCGTTTTCTAGAGCATGGCGTGTTTATTCGTGAGCTATTGCCGCAGGATCTCAAGCTAGAGCTCGATCAAATGAGTATAGCCGTATCTTGTAAGGTGTTTATGGCTTTAGCAAGATAATTTTGTCCGCAAAATAGGTGCCGCTCAATACTGCGAATAGGTTTGTTCCCGCACATAAGCTGTTCGAAAAAATCATCTTCCCTAAGGAATACCCATAATCTATGTGCGTTACCGCACCGACCGTATTCAGTTTTGCATGTATCATTTTAGCTAAGCGATGGGCTACATCATTCCACGCTTAAGTTATGGCTATCTGGTCATGGCTACTAATAATTATCAGGAGACACTCATGAACAAAGATCAAGTAGAAGGTTTAGTCGAAGAAGTCAAAGGCAAAGTCAAGGAAGCCGCCGGTGTGATACTGGACGACAAGGGTATGGAGATAGAAGGAAATGTCCAAAAAAACGTCGGCAAGGTCCAGTCGGGTTTTGGCGATCTCAAGGAAGATATTAAGGACAGTCTCTAAAACGGGCATTGTTAAGCTGTGCAGCCGAGTCTTGATAGAGGTGGCTGGCTGCACCGCCGCAACAAGATGTTCTCAAATACATTTTTCACAGGGGATGAACATGCTATTTACCGGTTTATGGTCAGGCAACGTTCTGAATTTCGGTAATACTTCATCTGTTTATCTCTGGTTTATATCGCCGTCAATTGACGGCCTCTTACGGAGAAGCACACATGCTTGAAAGTATTGCAATCATCCTAATCATCCTCTGGGTACTGGGTTTGGTTTCCTCGTACACAGTCGGCGTTCTGTTGGTTATCGCGGTCATAGTGATTATTCTGCGTGTCATTCAAGGTAGACGTGTCTAACGGCACTAAATTGTGCGTATGCAACGCATTATGGCCGGAGTGATACGGCAACATCAGGCAGCCTGGAAATCCCATCCCGCAACATAATGACGGTTTTCAGGATTGCCAAGAATCTAAATTGATAAGTTGAAACGGCTTCCAATTTAAAGCGGGACGATTTTACAGATAACATCCCTTTATGGGATGTTATCTGTCCCGGCTTAAGTTGGTAACCGTTGAAACCAACGAGCCTTGGCTTATATAGCGGG
>NQJG01000298.1 GCA_002256465.1 Methylococcaceae bacterium NSP1-1
TCCCCGCTTACTTGCCAAAATGCCTTTTCTTCCACAATCTTAATAGTGGTGGATGTAATCCTGGGATTACAATCACGGCTGCCGGCGATGACTTGAGGCGCCAGACCACTAAGCATACTAGCGACAATGATTGTGAATAAGGGTTTACAAATGTTCATGGGAATACTCCATTTTGAGTTGAAATTATTTATATAGTCTCTATGCCTTCTTAAATTTAAGAATTGGGCTTGGAGCTAAAAAAAAGTATAGTAGAAGTTTTAAATTATTTTGGTCCAATGATTAATCTTGCCGAATGCAAAAGCCATTTTCTGGTGGAGCATGCTGATGAGCGGCGAGAGTCGGTTCGATGGGGGCGGCGTTTATATCCATTGACTGCATTTAACAGTGGAAAGACCGGCAGGACGTTCTTAGTAAAAGGATGTCGGTATGTTACAAAAATTAGGATATTAATAGATGTTATTAAAGCGACAAACAAATTGGATCAGTTCTGTCATTATGATAATGACATTAATGGTCAGCAACAGTGTAGAAGCTACTTCTGATTTTCAGATATGGGTTCCAATAAATATTAATGCAAAATTGACTGAACAATTACGCGGATTTTTAGAATTTCAACCCCGAATTGGCGATAACGCATCAAATCTTACCACTGCAATAGTTAGACCAGCTCTTGGCTGGGCGCTGAATGAAAAGGCTACACTATGGGTTGGATATTTAATGCAGGCCGATTCTGTTACACCCGATTCCGATACCTATCTGATAGAAAACCGTGCCTGGCAAGGATTTTCCTGGAAGGATACGGCTAATGAAAAGCAATTTATCTGGGAAGTCCGTAATCGATTGGAAGAGCGTTTTTTACCTCATAATTCTGATCCCAGTATCCGTTGGCGAACACGATTTAGGGCTGAACAGTTAATTCCCGGTTGGTCGCCCTGGTCTGTGATTGCTTCTGAAGAAATATTCGTGAATCTAAACGACAATTCCAATAATGCCCAGTTACAAGCCGGAGTGAACCAAAACCGGTTATATCTTGGCGTCGGTTATCGTTTTGCTCCCGAGGTTCAAGTGGAAACCGGGTATTTATATCAACATGTTTGGAAAAATCCCCCATCGGCTGATCAAAACAACAATGTATGGATGACAAATCTTAATTTGAATTTCTAAAAAAACGATATAAACAGGGGGGCATGATATGCAACAAGAGTTCTGGCACGAACGCTGGCAACTAAACCAGATCGGCTTTCATAACGAAGAAATTAATCGTCACCTGCAACAATACTGGCCGACATTGAAAATTACGCCGGGTAGCCGGGTATTCGTGCCGTTATGCGGTAAAAGCAACGACATGCTGTGGCTGCTCTCACAGGGTTATGAAGTTATCGGTGTGGAACTTAGTCCGTTGGCGGTACAGGCGTTTTTTGCCGAAAACGAATTATCGGCAGTAACCAGACGGCAAGGCAAATTCAGCGTGAACGAGGCCAATGGCCTGCGAATTTATTGTGGCGATTTTTTCGATCTTACTGTTTACGACCGCGCTTCGCTGGTTGCTTTGCCGCCGGAAATGCGCGCCGCTTATGCTGCGCACATGCAGCATTTGCTAATACCAGGAACGAAAACTCTGCTGGTGGCTTTTGACTATCCCCAACATGAAATGCAAGGGCCGCCGTTCAGCGTCCAGAAGCCGGAAGTGCAGTTGCTTTACAGCAATGGGTGTGATGTCGAGTTGTTGTACACGGAAGACATCCTTGATCGGGAACCTGGTTTCCGCGACAAAGGGTTAAGCCGGTTGCAGGAACAAGTTTATGTGCTGCATCATTCGGGACATTGAAGACAGCCGCCCGTACCGCAACCGACATAGGCAGATTAATGGACGGGTTATTGAAATGCAGGGGAGGTATAAACGTAATCGCCAACACAATATACACACATTAATCAAGAAGGCTAACTTTGTCACCGATGTGAATCTGCCCTCCAGCGCCACTTGTAACCATGCCAATTGCGAAAGTCGGCTTTTCCTGGTTGAAGGCGCTGATCAGCGTTTTGAGGATCGGCAAGTCTCGTTCGCCAGAGTTAGGGTTAGCGTGTGTGGCGAGGCATCTGCCCTTCGGTATTACCGCATCGAAGATAACCTGGCCTATACGGATTTTTCGCCCCACCCAGCTTTGCTCTTCCCAGGCATCCAGGCCTTCAATAGCGATGTTTGAGCGAAAACGTAATTCACTGAGATCTGCATCACCGACAGCAGTGGCAACAGCTGCCAGGCTTTCGCGGCTATGCAAGGTTATATGACCCGCTTCGTTGTCCTGATAACGGGACGTTATCCCGTCCCCAACGACTCGTAACGGGAGTCGATCCGGATGAGAGAAAAGTGGATTCTCGTCCAATTGGAGAACATAATTTTCAATCGCGGATGCTATTTTCTTGCGGCCATTGTTATCAAGAATCTCATCGACCAAAACCGTATCCTCCAGGCTGATGTGCAGTCGAAGCGCCTTATGATCAAACTGAAGTTTAAGTCGCGCCAGGCCGGGCGTGTTTACCAGCGCGACGAATTGGTGCTTTTTACTCCAGGCATCATCCTGCACCTCTGAATTGGCAAATCGTAGGCCGAGAACCCGGTCTCCGGCAATTCGTCCTTCATCGAGGACGGTTAAAGCTTCGCAAGCCTCGGGTGTGAAGCTCTTGACAGGATAACGATATAGGGCGACGACGCGTGGCATTGGTATCTCCGTCTATAGGCATTTCATACGGTAGATTCTTGTCATGTGTCTACTGAAACCTGACAATTTGAATTCCGGGAACGGCTTATTATAGGCTTACTCACAGTATTTGGGATTTCATGTATTTCTCTGTACTATTATGCATGACGTTACAAGCTTCTGACGTTCATATTTTCGATCAATCTATTCGTCGCATCACTTGGTGGCACAAGACGGCGGCATTTTTCGTCAACATTTTATATCGCCATTATCTTTAACGTAGTGGCAGGAGTGTTATAGCTTTATGGACTGGTATCTTGAAGTATTAAAAAAATATGCGGTGTTTGAAGGCCGGGCAGGACGCAAAGAATATTGGTTTTTTATACTATTCAATATCCTTATTAGCATGGCACTTGGCTATGTTGACTGGTTGACAGGCAATATAAACCCCGAAACAGGTTTGGGCCCGAAGTGGCTGGTGGTTGCTGATTACTTTTGTGCCTGTAATTGGCGCAATTGTATTCCTTTATTTTATGGTGCTTGATAGCAACCCGGAAACAAATGAATATGGGCCATCCCCTAAAGTTAATAGGGTATAACTGAATGCGGAAAGATGGCTTTGCTGCTTCCTCTTAAAGCGGGCTAATTGTCCTAATGACGTAAACTAAAGAAAATTACTCCTATTCCCTCGAATTTAGGCTGGGATAAAGGTTTTTAAATCTGATAACAGAGAGATTGATATGTTTAGATGGTTGATTACTTTATTCATGATCACAACCTTGTCCGGTTGCGGTTATAACACGCTACAGAGCACAGATGAAAACATCACCGCTTCGTGGGCGGAGGTTTTGAACCAGTATCAGCGTCGCGCTGATCTGGTACCGAATCTGGTGAATGTAGTGAAAGGGTATGCTGCACACGAAAAAGATGTGCTGACCCAGGTTATCGAGGCACGGGCCCGAGTCGGAGCGATACAGGCAACACCGGAGCTGATTAATGACGAAGAGGCGTTCAAGAAGTTCATTGCCGCACAGGGGCAGATGACCAGTGCGATTTCACGTTTGTTAGCAGTTGCGGAGAATTATCCTCAACTTAAAGCTGATGGTTTATTCCGGGATTTACAGGCGCAGCTGGAAGGTACGGAAAATCGCATTGCAGTAGCGCGTAATCGCTATATCGCAGCGGTCAAGGAATACAACATAATAGTGAGGTCATTTCCAACCAATCTCACGGCAATGTTGTTTGGGCACAAGACCAAGCCAAGCTTTACGGTAGAAAATGAAAAAGCTATTTCAGAACCACCCAAAGTGGATTTTGGTGCGCCTGCACCGGCAATGGCTCCTGGCCAGTAAGGTTTGACCTGCAATGTTTCCATTAGTCCGTTATGGGTTCGGGGTTTTCCTGCTACTGTTTTATACGACAGTCTGGGCGCAGGTCGAAATTCCTGACTTAACGCATCGGGTAACCGACCTCACTGCTACTCTGAGCG
>NQJG01000077.1 GCA_002256465.1 Methylococcaceae bacterium NSP1-1
TCGAAAATTTTGTGCTTTGGGATTGAAAACTTCGCCATATCGGCCACAGGTAATTTTTCTGGCTTGTGGAAAACGTGTAACAATCTCGATAACACGCGGGTGTTGCAAGATATTTTCTTCTATATAAATCGTTTCAATCATAAGCCCTGTTTATAGCAAAAACAAATACTCCAGCAGCGCATTTTATAGGAAAAGTCTTGTGATTTATTGCACTGCCCTCATATCGGGTAAAATATCTTTAAACTTCATCAACACAGGGCAAAAATGAATATACAAAAAATTGGTTTTATCGGCGGCGGCAATATGGCATCAAGCCTGCTTAGTGGATTGATTGCCAGCGGCCATTCTCCACAGCATCTTTGGGTATCTGATATCAACCCGGATACGCTGAAAGCTCTGGCGGAAAATCTTAATGTTAATACTTCAACGAGCAATGATACAGTCATTAATGAGGTTGATGTCGTTGTATTGGCCGTTAAACCGCAAACACTGAGTTCCGTGGCAAAAAGTGCTGCCGCGTTAATCCAGCAAAAAAAATCGCTGGTCGTTTCGATTGCAGCAGGAATTAATCAACACAGCCTGAGCCAATGGTTAGGCGCAGATACCGCTATTGTTCGCTGTATGCCCAACACACCTGCTCTGGTCTTAACCGGGGCTACGGCACTACATGCCAATACAAAGGTAACAGCTGAACAACGCAACCTTGCAGAAAATATTCTGCGTTCCGTTGGCATTGCACTTTGGGTTAAAGATGAAAGCGAATTAGACGCCGTTACCGCTGTTTCCGGCAGTGGTCCTGCGTATTATTTTCTGCTCATGGAAGCGATGGAAAAAGCCGCTTTAGAATTGGGTTTAAGTGAAGTAACTGCCCGTTTATTAGTTCAACAAACTGCTTTGGGTGCTGCTAAAATAGCGCTGGAATCACCTGAGTCACCCGAACAATTACGCAAGCGGGTCACTTCACCCGGAGGTACAACGCAACGAGCTATAGAAACTTTTGAGCAAGGCGGGTTTACTGAACTGGTTTCAAAAGCATTACATGCAGCACGAGACCGCTCTATTGAAATGTCCAAACAATCGGAGAATACCTGATGGGCTCTAGTTACATGACCGACCCGATTATTTTTTTAATCGACACCCTCTTTTCTTTGTATATCCTGGCGGTATTGCTACGCTTTTTATTGCAATGGTGCGGCGCAGACTTTTACAACCCTATCTCCCAGTTTCTGGTCAAGGTAACCCATCCTCCCTTAAGAATCCTGCGTCGATTTGTGCCATCTATCGGGAAAATAGATACTTCGTCACTGATTCTTGTACTCAGCTTGCAAATGCTTGCTGATTTCTCGATATTGATGTTGAAAGGTGTCACTATCAACATCGGCGCACTGACTATTTTATCAATTACCCAACTGGTCTCTTTACTGATCAATGTATTTATATTTGCAGTATTCGCCAGGGCCATACTCAGCTGGTTGAATCCGGGAACTTTTAATGCAGCGTCCTCAATTTTAGCGACCCTGACAGAGCCTTTACTTGATATTTGCCGCAAAGTTATTCCAGATCTGGGCGGCATAGATTTATCACCCCTGGCTGCCCTGTTACTGTTGCAACTGGCAAAAATGGTTATTTTGCCGCCACTTCATGAATTAGCCAGTTTAATCGGCTAAGCCTGAGCTCGGCAATCGCAGCAAGTGACAAGCCGATCGTGGTGATGTACAGAAGTCTGTCCTGAGCCCTTAGACTTTGCTCAGAACAGGCTTGCCAACTTCACCCGCCCGGTAAAGCAAAAAGTTATATATTTAAGTCAAAAAAAGCTCTACATTCCGAACTTATACTAATGATGCTTTATCGCGTGAGGCTCTCAGCAGCAAAGTCCCTACACCCTGATTGGTAAAAAGCTCAAGCAGTACAGCATGCTCCACGCGTCCATCGATAATATGAACGCTGGTTACCCCCCCTTTTAGCGCATCAGTTGCACAACGCGTTTTAGGAATCATACCTCCTGATATAGTGCCATCTTCAATCAAATCATCAATGTCTTTGATTGACAAACCTGTCAGCAGATTTTCCTGCTTATCCAGAATACCGGCCGTATTAGTCAACAAAATCAATTTTTCGGCTTTTAGAACTTCAGCAATCTTACCTGCGACAAGATCGGCGTTAATATTATAGGATCGGCCATCATCGCCAACACCGATGGGAGCAATAACAGGAATAAAATCACTGCGCCCCAGCATATCAACAACTGCCGGGTCTATGCTGCTCACTTCACCAACATGGCCCAGATCAATTATTTCCGAAGCATGAGCTTCCGGTGCCGACTTTTTCAGATGAATTTTTTTTGCCCGTATAAAATCCCCGTCCTTTCCTGTCAAGCCTACTGCTTTACCACCATGCCTGTTGATTAAATTAACAATTTCCTTATTCACCAGTCCGCCCAATACCATTTCAACCACGTCCATAGTCTCGCTGTCCGTTATGCGCATACCATCGATAAAGCCGGTTGTTTTTCCCAGCTTGGTCAACAATTGGCCAATCTGAGGGCCGCCCCCATGAACTACAATCGGATTTAAGCCCACCAGTTTCATCAAGACTATGTCCCGGGCAAAACTTTGTTTGAGCGCCTCGTCAATCATCGCATTACCGCCAAATTTAACTACCACGGTTTTGCCTTTAAAGCGTTGAATATAGGGTAAGGCTTCAATCAGTACATCAGCTATTTGGTGAGCTGTTCTTTTTTGCATCATTTTCTTACTTTCCACCTTGAATAATATTTTTAGAATTAACCACAGATACACGGAGGACACAGAGAAAAAACCCTGTACATTCTGTAGTGAAATCGACAGTCTATGTTTGCGACTTTTACTTGCACACTTTCGCTCTGACTTTTATCAACCCGTTCTCCTGTATCAGCAAAACAGCTTAATGACGACCTGTATGGCCAAAACCACCCTCGCCTCTATCGGTCATTGTGGTAAATTCTGTAACCAGTTTAAAAGCGACTTGAACCACGGGGATAAACAGTAATTGTGCTATTCTTTCGCCTCAATACCCAAGCCTTGCCCTACCCGAATCTGGCTATTCAAACAAAGTCCGCTACGACTTGCAACAACTGCGACTAATCCAGGATCCTGAATATTTACAGCCAATCCTGTTCCAATCAGTTTATTGCCGCCCCCGGAAATCACTATCGATTCCTCGATACAAGCAACAAGATCCATCCCCGCGGAACCTGTAGTTTTGTATGCAGGTATGCCATATTTCTCAAGCAAAGGATTTACTATTTTGGTTTCAATTAGTCTTTTCATCTACTAGGCGCCATTTAAAACTGACATTATAACCTACCCCATGTTGAAGGCAGCCACTGTTACGTATATTTAAAACCCTGCAAATCTTTGTAGCTCCGGCTTGGTGAACGTTCACCTCCCCCTTTGTAAAAGGGGGATTTATCAAATAAAATCTCCCCTAACCCCTCTTTTCCAAAGAGGGGGGACTGAACGCTTACCCGGCTTGTGTTTTTTAAAAAATCATAATGAATGCATACATCAAGCGTAGCTACTGAAAGTAGTGTTTATTTTAGTCGAGCACACGGTTAAAAACTGTAATAAGATAGTCCCAGTTTCTACTATGAAAGAGCCCTTACCATGCGTCGTTTTATTCTACTGAGTTTACTTGCCTTCCCGGCATTTGCTGTTGATGAGCAACCGCCTAAACTAAAAGCTGTGCCCGAAGCCCCAGAGCCGCCTTTGCCGGTGCAAAGCGGAGAGAAAATGGAACCTGATATTACCATTATTCGTAAAGGTAAAAAGACGATACAGGAATTCCGCAGAGGAGGCAGACTCTATATGATCAAAGTAGTACCGGATATTGGTCCCCCTTATTATTTTATTGATAACGATGGCGACGGTAAAATGGATGTCCGCCGCGATGACCTGGATAAAGGCAGCAACATCAATATGTGGAAAATATTGGAATGGAAGTAAGCTGATCAATGTATCTCAGACAAAAGCATTGCCATCATGCTTTCAGCCTGTCGCAAATAACCGCCACCAAATAAATTCAGGTGGTTCAAAATATGATACAGATTGTAAAATGTCTTTCTAACGCCATAGCCGTGATCCAACGGCCAAACAGCCTGATAAGCCGCATAAAAATCCCGACTAAAGCCGCCGAACAACTCCGTCATCGCCAGGTCGGCCTCCCTGTCACCATAATAACAGGCGGGATCAAAAATAACCGGACGCCCCGGCTTATCAACAGCCGCGTTACCCGCCCATAAATCGCCATGTAATAACGAGGGTTGCGGCAAGTAATTATCAAACAATGCGGCCATATTGCTGCAAAGACGTTCACCATCAGCTTGCAGCCTACCCCCATAGCCCTTATCTGCCGCCAGTTTCAATTGAAATCCCAAGCGTTGCTCGCGCCAGAAGCTCTGCCAATCATCGCTTTGATTATTAATTTGTAAAGTGCTACCGATAGTATTATCCCGATGCCAGCCAAAATACGGCTGCTGTTTCTGATGCATCAGTGCGAGTTGCTGACCCAATAAGCGATCAGAAACTTTATTTGAACAACCAAATTCAAGATGTTCCAGCACCAAGAATGAATGCTCGGCTGTTTTCCCGCAAACAATTGGCGCAGGCACACATACCGATTGAGTCTTTGCTATATCCTTCAATCCAGCAAATTCAGCCTCGAACATAGGCACTAAATCAGCACGGTTTAGCTTAACAAAATAGGACCTATCATCACCTTGCAGCCGAAAGGCGGAATTTATGCAGCCACCTGAAAGCCTGTGAGCAGACACGACATTAAATGCCCGCCCGGTTGCTGATTCAATCTGATCTGAAATAGTTTGCCAGTTCATAGATAAAAAGGCTCCTAATCATTAAATTTATTCAGCATGCTTTCTTCTATAAAGAACAGACGAAAAAACCGACATGCCGATCAATAACGCTCCAACCAGGCCAGTGACCACTTCAGAAATATGATGAGTCATGCTGATTAGCATAATAGCCGCCAGTGATCCAATGGCATAATGAGCGCCGTGTTCCAGAAACACATATTCATCCAATGTGCCCTTACGTACCAGATACACGGTCAGACTTCGGACAAACATCGCGCCAATTGCCAAGCCCAGCATAATAATCACAACATCTTTGGTAATCGCAAAGGCACCAATAACACCGTCAAATGAAAACGAAGCATCCAGTACTTCAAGATACAGAAAACTCATAACGCTGCCTCTTTTAATAGCTGCCGAAACTTCTTCGCCTTCTTCTTCATCTTCGAATAAAGCACCCAGACTATCCACGATGACGAATAACATGACGCCGTAGATACCGGAAACCAGTGCTTTGAAATGAATCGCCTCGGGCAGCCAGTTATGCATAGTTAACAACAGTCCTAATGCCAGAATGATTTCAATAGCTTCAAGCTTTCCGAATGTGGACAACTTTTCTTCAATGTATCCCAACCAATGCAATTCCTTATTTTCGTTAAAAATAAACGAAAAAAAGACCATCAGCAAAAACATACCGCCAAATGCCGCAATTTGCACATGAGAATCGGTTAAATGCATGGAATACGTATCGGGATCGTGTAACGCCATGTCTGTTACGCCAAAAAAACCGATACCTGTAGCAGCCGAAACAATGGCAATAGGAAACACCAGCCGCATACCAAATACCGCGATTAAAATCCCCCAGGTTAAGAAGTATTGTTGCCAGCGCTCATCCATGCGCTTTAGTATGGACGCGTTCACAACGGCGTTATCAAATGATAAACTCACTTCAAGAACCCCAAGAATAAGGGCGATAAACGCGCCCATTATTCCACCCCAATAAATTGCTACGGCCAGGCAAACCGCTGTAACGATGAAGGAAAGACGAAAATGTTGCATATAAAACTCTATTAGATGTTGTTTAAATCCGAGTAACTATAAGAGCATTTATATTAAAATCAATATTTTTACCATGCTATATGTAATTGGAGATTTTTATGAAACTGAAATACTATTACTTTTCATGCAATTTAATTAATGTGTTGGTGAAAAATAACCGTAAAAAATTATCACTATCCAATGCAAATCCGAATTAACCAAAGAAATTTATGAGAATAAATCAGAAGAATCTGCTGTCCCTTTTGGTGCTGCTGTTGTCACTATCACCCTCGTTCGTCCAGGCCCATACTGGCGGCAATGTAATGAGCGGGTGGTATAATGGCTTCAATCATCCTTTGCACGGCTGGGACCATCTTTTGACCATGCTTGCGGTCGGCGTTTGGGCGGCACAACTGGGTGGCCGGGCAATATGGCAGCTTCCGCTCGCGTTTGTCGGCGTGATGAGTCTCGGAGGTGTGTTCGGTATGACGGGAGTATCCATGCCGGGCGTGGAAATGATAATTTTGCTCTCTGTGATTGTTTTCGGTTTTCTGGTTGTTCGCCGCATCCGTTTTCAAGCAACGGTCAGCGTGCTCATCGTGGTTTTTTTCGCTTTCTTTCATGGCTTCGCGCACGGTCAGGAAATGCCCGCTTCGGCCAGTCTCCTGTCATTTGCCCTGGGCTTCATGCTGGCAACGTTACTGTTGCACGGTGCGGGTATCCTGGCTGCGCGACTGACTCTGCTGGCCTTTGCCTGTTTTCTCGGCAACGGCGCCTACGCCCAGCAATCTGGAAACACTGCAACCGTCAAACCAAAATCGCAACCGAAGGACAATGAGGTGGTGGAGCTTTCAGAAATGATTGTTACCCAACGCGCTGAGTCACAGGTCGGTTTTGCCGACAGCGCCTCACAAGGCAATGTGGGGCAGGAACAACTGAAATTCCGCCCCATCAGCCGCCCTGGTGAAATACTCGAAACCGTGCCAGGCCTCATCGCATCGCAACACAGTGGCGAAGGCAAGGCGAACCAGTATTATTTGCGTGGCTTTAATCTCGATCACGGCACCGATTTCCTGACCCAGGTAGACGGCGTACCTGTAAACCAGGTCTCGAACGCACACGGTCAAGGCTGGATGGACACCAACTTTCTCATTCCCGAATTGATAAAGACGCTCAGCTATCAAAAGGGCAACTATTATGCGGAAAACGGCGACTTTTCAAGCACTGGCGCGGCAAATATCCAATACTTCAGCGACCTGCCCGACAAAACCGTCAAGTTTACCGGCGGTAGTTTCGATTACTATCGAGGCTTGGCCAGCGGATCGAATAAACTGGGGGATGGCAATATCCTTTACGCAGGCGAGGTTGTAAATAACGGCGGTCCGTGGACGGTTAGTAATGATTACCTTAAATTTAACGGCGTGCTGCGTTATAGCCAGGAGCGTGATGATTCCGGCTGGAGCATCACTGCCATGGCCTACAAAGCCGACTGGAATTCGACCGATCAAATTCCCAAACGTGCCGTAGACTCCGGTTTGATTGATCGGTTCGGGAACATTGACCCGACCGATGGGGGCAACAGCCAACGTTACAGCCTGACCACTGAATGGCACCGCCAGAACGGCTCCAGTGCCACCAAAGTAATGGCATATGGGCTTTATACCCAAATGGATTTGTATTCGAACTTCACCTATTTCCTGAATGATCCGGTTCGGGGCGATCAGTTTGCGCAACCTGATAAACGCTGGACGTCCGGTCTCAAAGCGAGTCACACTTTTTTTCATCGCATTGGCGCTGCCGATTCCGAGAGTACGGTCGGGCTGCAAATCCGTAACGATAACATCCATAACGGCCTGCTTTTAACACAATCCCAGGTACGCTATGACACTGTGCGTGAAGATGATGTGTGGGTGACCAGTGTCAGCCCTTACGCGGAAAACAAAACACGCTGGAATGACTGGCTGCGCACCAGTCTTGGGGTGCGTTTCGACGGATTCCGTTTCAATGTGGCTAACAGCAATATCCCCGGGAACAACGGTAACACCACGGACGGCCTGGTTAGCCCGAAACTCGGCCTGGTTT
>NQJG01000299.1 GCA_002256465.1 Methylococcaceae bacterium NSP1-1
CAGGTATTGCCCAAACGCACGCAAACGTTTTCCGGCGATAAACAAGCCATGATTAATGCGATTCGTGATGCCTTGTACGCAGCCAAGATTATTTCTTATGCGCAAGGTTTTCGCTTGATGCGCGAAGCGTCCAAAGAATATAACCTGTCGCTTAATTATGGTGAAATCGCCTTGATGTGGCGCGGCGGCTGTATTATTCGCAGCCAGTTTTTAAATGACATCAAGCAAGCTTACAACGATAATCCTGAGTTGGAAAACCTGCTGTTAGCCGATTTCTTTGTTAATGCCATGAAACAAGCTGATGAGGGCTGGCGCAAAGCGGTCATTTTAAGCATAGAGTTGGGTATTCCTACCCCAGCATTCTCTTCTGCCTTAGCGTATTACGATGGCTATCGCACCGAAAGACTGCCAGCCAATTTATTACAGGCGCAAAGAGACTATTTCGGCGCCCATACTTATGAACGTACCGATAAACCCAGAGGCGAGTTTTTCCATACCGACTGGACGGGGCATGGCGGCAAGACGGCATCTTCTACTTATACCGTTTAAGTAAAATAATAAATTTTTATCCATTATTACTACCATGAAGGACACGAAGTTCGAGTCCTTTGTGGAAAATCATTTACCGAGTCCATCTTTATGAACGCCGACCCCTGTACATACGTTATTTTTGGTGCCACGGGAAATCTCTCCCGAATCAAATTAATGCCCGCCCTGTATCATCTTGATGTGGCCAATCGACTGCCTATAGGTACGCGAATCTTGGCAGTAGGACGCAGGCCCTGGGATCAGAAAAAATGGCTGAGCGAAGTCAGGGATATGGTTCTGGCAAAATCGAAAGACGATTTTGATGAAATAATTTTCCAGCGGTTCAGTGAACGCTTGCAGTATCATCAAGGCGACATAGAGCAGCCGCAATGTTACACAGAACTGGCTGAACTGCTTAACGAGAAAAACAACTTCCCTAAAAACATCGCGTTCTATCTATCTATAAGTCCCTCGGACTTTGGCACGGTTATGGAGAAGTTAAGCAATAACCACTTATTTGATGAAGAATACGGTTGGCGACGCGTGATTATTGAAAAACCATTCGGTTATGATCTCGACAGCGCACAGGCCCTTCAAAAACGCATCAGTCACTATTTAACGGAAGAGCAAATTTACCGTATTGACCATTATCTGGGTAAAGGCATGGTGCAAAATGTGCTGGTATTCCGTTTTGCCAATGTCATGTTGGAACCGTTATGGAACCGTAACTACATCGACCATATTCAAATCACCCATTCAGAAGAGCTCGGCATAGACAGCCGGGGAGATTACTATAACAGTGCGGGAGCCATGCGTGATATGTTGCAAAGCCATCTGCTGCAATTATTGACCTTGGTGACTATGGAACCTCCTGCCTCAATGGAGGCAGAATCCCTGCGTGATGAAAAAGTCAAGGTATTAAAATCCATCCGGCCTATTCCCAAGGAAGCCGTGCATGGACATGCTTTTCGAGGCCAGTATAGCCAAGGTCATGTTAACGGTGAAAAGGTGAAGAGCTATTTGCAGGAAGAAAATATTCCCGCCAATAGCGTGACAGAAACCTACGCATCCATGAAGCTGTATATTGATAACTGGCGCTGGCGCGGCGTGCCTTTTTATATGCGAACCGGCAAACGCATGGCTAAAGCGCAATCAACTATTTCTATTTGTTTCCGCCACCCGCCGTTACAATTTTTCCGTGATACCAACGTGCAATGCATGAATCAAAATTGGGTGTTATTGGGCATACAGCCGGAAGAGTGTATCCGTATTGAAATGACGGTAAAAGTGAGCACCAGAACCAGCAGCCTGGATGCCAGTTTTCGTAATGAAGATGAAAAAGCCATCGATGCTTATGAAGACTTACTATTAGATGTATTGAAAGGCGACAGATCACTGTTCCTGCGCTTTGATGAGGTCGAATATGCGTGGCGCATTGTTGATCCTATCTTGCAAACCTGGGCGATTGAACGTGACTACATTGCCACTTATCCTGCAGGTTCCTGGGGACCTGAAGACAGCCGTTTATTTGAAAAAAGCGCCCAATCCTGGCGCAGTTCCCTAACACCGGAGTGTAAATAAATGCAACCTAACAATCGTTGGCACACCCTGGAAACGGCCGACCAGGTCGCCCTGGCCGCTTATGAACAAATTCTCAAGTCCGCTGAACAAGCTATCGCAGATCACGGCACATTCAAATTAGTCTTAGCCGGCGGCAGTACACCGGAAAAAGTATATCGCTTATTGGCCCACGCAGATGCTGACTGGTCAAAATGGTACATCTACTATGGCGATGAACGTTGTTTGCCGGCAGATCACGCCGATAGAAACAGCCTGATGGCAACTTCGGCTTTTCTGGAAAAAGTGGCTATTCCAGATTCGCAGATTTTTACAATTCCCGCTGAACTGGGACCGGAAACTGCCGCTAAAAAATATCAACAGATTGTTGCTAGCGCCCTACCCTTTGACATGGTTTTGCTGGGTATGGGTGAAGATGGTCATACTGCCAGCTTATTTCCAGGACATCAGCATCAGGAAGAGGAGCTGGCACATGCCGTTTATAACTCACCCAAACCACCGCCGGAACGGGTTTCCATCAGCGCCAAAGCCTTAAGCAACACTCAACAACTCATCTTCCTGATTACCGGCGCGAACAAACAGGAGGCCGTTAAAAACTGGCGTTCAGGTCAGGATTTACCGGTCGCTACAATAATCCCGGAAAACCCTATTGATATTTATATTGATAGGGATGCTTATAATCCTTAATTGGCTAGGGAAAGAAAGTTCGGTCAGCAGACCATCAAACCATTGCGGCTATCAGGGTTTAAGCTTAATAATAAATCCCGCGCCGTCTACAGTTTTTTGTTTTTCCGCTTCCGGTTCCGGAGACATTAAAAAACCACCATCTACTTCCAACGGGCGACGCTTTTTTTTAGTATCTGGGGCAAAAATATTAGTTACTCGGCTTTGTGGGGTCGATTTTTGCTCAATTTTCAGATTTGCGTTTTCAGGGGTTTTAAACGGAACAGAAAGATCCAGCGGTTTTTCAAACTCGTTAGGATTAACGGGATTATTAAGCCCACATAGAAAAATCCATGAAATAGTTAGAAAACTCAATAATAATATACGGTAATTTGTCATCATATAAAGTTATAAAGTAAAGTATCTGAGATACTTGTAAAACCCGTTAAAACGATTAGACAGATAGTTTATACAAGCAGAAAAGAAAAATAACCCGGATCAAG
>NQJG01000078.1 GCA_002256465.1 Methylococcaceae bacterium NSP1-1
TTGGGACATTCACCTTTGATAAAGCGGTCAGGTAAAAACATAGCCTTAACCGGATCGTATGCCTGGGTAATCGTACGCGAGCTGATATGCCCGGCATCACGCAAAAGTTTATAGATCAGCGATGAAAAGGTTCTGTTTTCTTCGGAATGAGTGCTGTGATAATTATCAAACGCCACGCCAAATTCAGTAAAATCCGCCAGGTGTTCTTTACCCACCTGAGCGATGAGTTGTTCGGGTGTAATGCCTTCCCGATCAGCTTTGAGCATAATCGGTGTTCCATGAGTATCATCCGCGCAAACGAAATAACACTGGTTACCGCGTTGTTTCTGGAAACGTACCCAGATATCCGTTTGAATGTATTCAACCAGATGACCCAAATGAATGGGGCCGTTGGCATAGGGTAGGGCGCTGGTGACGAGAATTTTTCTATCTGACATGGTGTAAAAGTTCAAGGATACGAAAACAAACAAGCCGGCAATTATCGCATAAAATTAACGGCTCTACAGAATAGCGCATAGGTAAAAAATGAATTTTATTGAAAAATCTGTAGAATGCCTCATATCCTGAGTAAATACAGAGGTTCAAACTGAATTTACTTGCAATATCCATTTACCAAAAGTACTAATAGGGAATAATCATGACGCAGATAGAAAAGACGGATGTGGAAAATCTTTTGAAGACATTTATCGATCCCAATCATGGTGTCGATGTGGTGACTGCGAAATCAGTCAAAGCGATTACCATTGATGGTGCAAACGTCAGTGTTAAGCTGGAACTGGGTTATCCGGCCAAAAGTTATCTTGATGAATTAAAAATAGCTGTCGAGCAGCTCCTGAAAACGCTTGTCGGAATAGATAGTGTTACTGTCGACGTCAATGTAAGAATCATATCTCATGCCGTACAGCAAGCTTTAAAACCTCAACCAAATATAAAAAATATTATTGCCGTAGCTTCAGGCAAAGGCGGGGTAGGTAAGTCAACAACGGCGGTTAATTTGGCCCTGGCATTGGCGGCAGAAGGCGCAAAGGTGGGGATACTTGATGCAGATATTTATGGCCCCAGTATTCCAACCATGTTGGGATTGTCAGGTTTCCCGGAAAGCGTAGACAATAAAACCATGACACCTAAAATGGCTTATGGGGTGCAAACCATGTCTATAGGCTATTTGATTGATGCAGACCAACCGATGATCTGGCGCGGCCCCATGGCAACCAACACCTTACAGCAATTGCTTAGGGATACCAACTGGGTTGACGTGGATTATTTGATTATCGATTTACCGCCCGGTACAGGAGATATTCAATTGACCTTGGCTCAACAGATTCCTGTCAGTGGTGCGATTATCGTCACGACACCGCAGGATATTGCTCTGATTGATGCTCAGCGCGGCTTGGGGATGTTTGCAAAAGTAAACGTTCCAGTGCTGGGCATTGTTGAAAACATGAGTATGCATATTTGCAGCAAGTGCGGTCACGCAGAGGCTATTTTTGGTGAAGGTGGCGGTGCTGCAATGTCAGAAAAAAACAAGGTGGATTTCCTGGGTTCTCTACCGCTGGACATTAATATTCGTAAATATGCTGATTCCGGAAAACCCACAGTAGTTGCTGAGCCTGATGGACGTGCGGCTCAGATTTACAAAGAAATCGCGCGTAAAACAGCGGCTAAACTGGCGTTAAAAGCCAAGGATTTCAGTACTCGATTTCCTAATATTGTTGTGCAAAATACTTAAAAAGCAGGTATAAAGCAGAAGATGCAAGGGTAAAACAGTCGCTTCGCCTTGTACCTTTCTTCATCTCTATGTGAGAATTATAGCTTTTAACAAACTGGGTATTTAGGATTTCATGAGTATAAAGTCGGACAAGTGGATACGCCGTATGGCGGAACAACAGGGCATGATAGAGCCATTCGAAAGTGGTCAAGTAAGAGATTCCGAATACGGCCGGGTTATTTCCTACGGCACTTCCAGCTATGGCTATGATGTTCGGTGTTCTGATGAATTCAAGATTTTTACCAATATCAATTCTGCAATTGTCGATCCAAAAAACTTTGATTCAAACAGCTTTGTTGATGTTAAGTCAGATGTTTGTATTATTCCTCCCAATTCATTTGCATTGGCGCGTACTGTTGAGTTTTTCCGGATTCCGCGTGATGTGCTGACTATCTGTTTAGGAAAGTCAACCTATGCAAGATGTGGAATTATCGTAAATGTGACACCTTTGGAACCCGAATGGGAAGGTCACGTAACTTTGGAGTTTTCCAATACCACAACATTGCCGGCAAAAATATATGCCAATGAAGGCGTGGCTCAAATGCTCTTTTTTGGCAGTGATGAAGTATGTGAAACCTCCTATAAAGACAGAGGTGGAAAGTACCAAGGGCAGACTGGGGTTACTTTACCAAAGGCTTGAAGCGTTGATCAGAATAATGGCAAGGCGCGATATTTATGGCGTCTCTTTGATGTGGTAAGCACAAAAAAATCTTGCTCTTTAAGGATTTTAATAACCTTGAATTTTACAAATACAATCAATGGATAAATCACTGCTCAAATTTGATGATTTTTTTAAATCCGCCTGTTATTTTGAGGCCTCTCTGGTTATTGTTGCGGTATTTTTAGGCTGGGTAGCCGATATCGATCCGCTCGAAAATATTTATTTTTCGGAAACAGCTATTGCCTACGGTGTAATAGGAACCGTTCCTTTGTTTTTGATGTTTCTGGCCTTGGAAAAAATGCAGGGAGAATCAGTCGTCAATATTAGAAAACTATTGCTAAATACCTTAGGACCCGGTTTGTATCGCTATCACTGGACAGACCTGTTCATACTGGCAGCAATTGCTGGAGTATCGGAAGAACTTCTGTTTCGCGGCGTAATACAGCCCTGGATAGAGAATTCATGGGGCATCACAGCTGGCTTAATAGGTAGCAATATTGTTTTTGGATTGGTACATGCCGTGACCCCCCTTTATGCGGCCTTGGCGGCTTTGGTCGGGATTTATTTGGGTTTGTCTTTGGATTATGGTGGTGATAGAAATTTATTAATTCCTATCATTATTCATGGATTCTACGATTTTCTTGCTTTTGTAGCATTGATGCGTGTGTATCGCGCCAGTCTACCATCCTCTGCAAAGGATTAAGGAACGTCAATTTAATTAATCGGCCATTTAATTTTTTCCGCTTGGCCGTCAATTTTCCAAGTAGTGTTGGTAATGAGCGGCCCAATTTGCTGCAAATGATGCTCACTGTAATATTTTAGATTTAAACTATACTTCAAATTGATACTAATTATGGTGATTAGAGGTGGGATTACAACAGGAGTAATTCAAGTCAGTTGCTTCCATTGATTAGTATTTTCACTCTTATAGGTATTTATACTAATTGTATAAATAATTTGATTACGTTAACTTCGTTAATCTTTATCTAATATTTTTTTTACCGCACATAAATTGCGAAATTTAAACTAGTATTGAACTGATCTAAGAGATTGTTTCGTAATAGAAAACTTATTTTAGGCAAGACGTATGAACAGATTACTCTTATTTTTGTTACTATGCCTTCTATCATTAGGTTGTGTAAATGCAGCCATGATAGAACCAAGTGATGTTTCGTTCGGCTCCAGTGACACATTAAATCATGTGCTTGATATAAGTAATGATGAAAACAACTTAAAAACACTGTCCAAATTTTCGCAGACCTCCGAATTTACGTCGGAAACTGATGCCGTTCCTCCTACGCCATGGATTGTGGGTTTGGGGTTATGTTTGGTTTTTTTAGGATATAAAATGAAAAAAAAAGCTGAGTAAAATAAATTCAATGTTGATTTTTTGGTTTCTTCGCGCATAACTCAACCTTTGCAGATTTGACATTTTTTTCCGTGAGGATATATAGAAGATATATCCAGCAGGAGATTACCATGACAGAAGAAAAAGGTTATTTAAAACATCCGTTTGAAAATGCTGTTTCTGATATTTTGAAGGGTATTGATCGCGATGTAGAGCGGGGAGAAGACGCTCTTATGTTAGGTCTTGGTGCGGTTATGTTGTCCTCAACTTTTGCACCTGTAGCGCCGCCGATTGTCCTTCTGCCTTTGGTAGCCCTTACTCTTGCAGTTTCTGCTAGTTTCGCAAGGAAGAATTATCATAAAATGGAGCGAAAACTTTCAGAATCGATGGCTCAGCTTGATGTGCATGAAAAAGCGCTTTTGCACCCGATTGCCGCTGTTTTTGCTGACTACCCCATGCACTCACTTGCAGAGTCTTTTAACCCTTTGAAGAACTTGAAGCGAACATGGAAAAGTGCGCTAGGTGGGCTTTTAATCAATCCGTTATGGATGCCCATTTTTTATGTGATGGGTATGCAAATCATTGAAGAAAAAAACCTTGGTGTCTTAAACAGAGCCATTATTGGTGTAGAACTGCAAATATCTCCTCCGTCCTCTCTCATTTAGACCGTGACTTAACATGTTACCGTTTAAAGTCGATTTTTGTAATTCTTAACTTTTTGACCGATGTTAAAAATTGACGTTTGCTTGTAACCAGATTTTCTGGGTATCTGTATTGTATTGATCCGCATCATAATAGGCATATTTCGCCAATAGTGAATAATGCTTGCCGAATTTCTTGAGCGCTGAAAAATCCCATTCCTTACCGTAATGAATATTTCCGGTGTCATCGTAAAAATTATGATAAATACCGGATAATATGATGCTGTCGTTGTCCAGTTTTGCATTCACTGTACCAAATATATCCCGGATACCATTGTCAGGTGTAATCACGAATATATCCGCCCAGCCCTGGAATGCATGGTTTGTACCCAGCGGGGTAACGAATGTTTGACTTTTACCGACACCGTCAAGTTGCTCCATCGCGCCTTGAAAGGAGAACATATAAGCCGTAAAGCCGCCCATCAGATTGTAGCGGTTTACCGTATAGTCTTTTGGACTATTTTGGAAATCCGATTGGATACTCCATTCGGCGGTGTAAAGAAAGCTATAGTG
>NQJG01000300.1 GCA_002256465.1 Methylococcaceae bacterium NSP1-1
GGTTATACAGGGCGATGTGGAAAAATGTATCCGCGCGCTGCCGGGTGTCGCCAATGTTGATGTTGAAGTTGTTCTTGATCCGCCCTGGTCAAGGGAAATGATGTCGGAAGTGGCGCAGTTGCAGTTGGGCTTGTTTTAAAGGGATTTAACTTTTGCTTTATTGGCTGAAAAGTGAGGCGTTGTGAAGACTCTTTATTATAGCCACCCGGATTTTCTTTTGCATAATACAGGTGTAGGTCACCCTGAATGTGCTGATCGACTCAGGAGCATAGCCAGGGCTCTGGACGCGCCTCAGTTTGAAAATTTAATCAGGGTATCACCGCCACTCGGTACAGAGGAGCAAATCAGGCTGATTCATCCTCTCTTTCATATTGAGGCTATCCGGGCAGCAATACCGGAACAAGGTGAATACTACCTGGATAATGATACCGTATTGTCGTCAGGATCGGAAATACCGTATTGTCGTCAGGATCGGAAAAAGCCGCTTTTCGTGCGGTAGGTGCGGTTTGTGACGCAGTTGATAAAGTCATGACTGGTCGGGCAGACAATGCCTTTTGCGCAATACGGCCACCTGGACATCATGCCGAACCGGGTTTGGCTATGGGTTTTTGTCTGTTTAATAATGTGGCGATTGCAGCCAGTTATGCGCGCCGTCATTATCATCTGGAACGTATTGCCATTGTTGATTTTGATGTCCATCATGGCAATGGCACGCAAGCGGCTTTTTACAATCAACCCAATGTTCTCTACGCATCCAGTCACCAAATGCCACATTATCCGGGGACTGGCTATCCTACAGAAACCGGTGCCGGTAATATTATTAATGTGCCGCTAGCGGCAGGAGAGACAGGTATAGCATTCAGGCAAAAATACAGTGCCATAATTTTACCCGCACTGAGAAAATTCAAACCTGAATTATTGCTTATATCAGCAGGTTTCGATGCCCATAAGGACGACCCGTTAGCATCAATAATGCTGGTAGAAGAGGATTTTCGATGGATCACTCAAGAATTGATGTGTTGTGCCGAAAGCTATTGCGAAAGCAGAATTATTTCCGCATTAGAGGGTGGTTATAACCTCGATGCTTTAGCGGCCAGTGTTGCCGTTCATGTTAAAACTTTGATGGGTCTTTAGCGTTTATATCAGCAAATATAGCGCTACTATTGTCACCAAGTCGTGGCCAGGCAGTCAGCACCGCTTTAACAACCGTTGCAAGTGGAATAGCGAAAAACACTCCCCAAAAGCCCCACAATCCACCAAAAAATAAAATAGCGACAATAATTGCGATAGCATGTAAATTTACAGCCTCGGAAAATAATACCGGTACCAGCACAACGCCGTCTAAAGCCTGAATAATTGAGTAAGCAATAACTAAGTACATAAAATCATCGCCACTCAATCCCCACTGAAAATAAGCGACGCCAAGCACTGGAAAAGTGACCAAAGTCGCACCTATGTAAGGGATAATTACCTGCACACCCATCAACACAGCCAGCAACATGGCATAATTCAAGTCCAACGTTGCGAAGGTTGTATAACTGACAAACCAGAGAATAAATATTTCGGCAAACTTGCCGCGTACATAATTGCCGATCTGAATATCAACCTCTTCCCACACTCGCACGGTTAAATTTCTGTCCTTGGGCATAAACTGCAAAAACCAGGAAATTAACAACTCTTTATCCTTTAAAAGAAAAAAAACCATCATGGGTACCAGAAACAGATATATTAATGCGCTAACAATACCCACTACTGATGCAGCCGAAAGCGACAACACATTTTGACCATAGGTTAACAATTCCTTCTGTACTGCAAACATCATTTGCTGTATTTTGCTTTCTGAAATCAATTTCGGATACATCTCCGGCAAGCGCATGACACCCCTTTGAGCGCTATTAATAATTTCAGGAATATTTTGAACAAGTTCGACAGCTTGTTGTGAAACAAGCGGCATCAAATAAAACAGTAAAAATCCTAAACAAGCCATAAAAACTGAAAACACCAGATACACAGCAGGCAAACGCGGCATTCCATTGTCTTCAGCCTTGCCCACCAAGCCTTCCAGTAAATAGGCCAGGACGATTGATGCAAAAACAGGCATCAATATACTGGACAATGAATAAATCAGCACAAAACTGACTATTAAAATAATCGCCAGAGAAACAGCTTGGGAGTT
>NQJG01000079.1 GCA_002256465.1 Methylococcaceae bacterium NSP1-1
CCATGAATTTCAACCAGTTTTTCACTCAGTTCCTGCAAGAATTGCAAGGTAACGGGACGGTTGTTGATGTAGGCTTTTGATCGGCCATCCTGATTTACAATGCGTCGGATTAAACAGTGTTGCTCATCATCCAGTTCATTTTCTTTCAGCCATTGTTGGGCGCCAGGCGCATCGGACAAGTCAAATTCAAGATTAACTTCGGCGCGTTTACATTCGGGTCGAACGTAGCCGGAATCGGCTCTATCCCCCAGCGCAAGGCCTAAAGCGGTTAATAAAATAGATTTACCCGCTCCGGTTTCGCCGGTAAGGACCGACATGCCTTTTTCCAGGTCGAGATTGAGTGATTTGACCACGGCAAGGTCAATGATACTAAGGTTTAATAGCATAGTGATTAAATGTGGTAGCCACTGCTCCAGTTTAATTTATTCCTGAGGATTTGGAAGAAGTCATGACCTTCAGGATGTAGAATTCTAATCGGTTTTGGGTCTTTTTTAATCAAAATCTTGTCACTGATTAAAACATCAGGAATTTCAATATGATCACATGTCACCAGGGCATTGATTTGCTTGGTTTGGCAAAAGCTGATTTCAATTTCAGCAGAATCGTGAATCACTATCGGGCGATTTGATAAGGTATGGGGATTCAGCGGCACCAATACCAGGGCGTTTAATGAGGGATACAAAATCGGTCCCCCGGCCGATAAAGAATAAGCTGTTGATCCGGTTGGCGTGGAAATAATCAAGCCGTCAGAGCGTTGTGAATTTAAAAAAACATTATCAATTTTAGTCACAATTTCGATCATACTGGGTGTCACCCAGCGAAGGATAGCCACTTCATTAACGGCGGTTTCTTCGTGAATAACCTGGCTGTTGCGGATGATTTTGGCACGCAATAAATAGCGTTTTTCCTCAGTATAATGGCCTTGAAGTATATTGTGTAATTTAGCTGGCAGTTCGTTGGGCGATATGTCGACAAGAAAACCCAGTCGGCCCAGGTTAATGCCGATCAAAGGTATGTCATATTCGACGATGGCGCGGGCGGCAGCCAGAAAAGTTCCATCGCCACCTACAGCGATAACAAGATCGCAATGCTGCCCCAGTGTGTCTATGGGATATGAGCCAACGGAGTGATTTTTAATAAACTTTACGCTATCTTCAGCAACATTCACGGTGTATTGATGTTGCGTTAAATAATCATAAAGCCCGGCCAAAGTTTCAGCAATGCCAGGGTCACTGGGTTTACCTATGATGCCTATAGTCTTAAAGGGAGTTTGCATTGTTGAATAACAACCGGTAAAGCGTTTGATTATACAAAAAAACAGCACTCAGCCTAGGAGTTTTACAGATTTATCGTGTTTTTAGTTTTATAGAGATAAAGGCGAATATAGTATAGTTAGCAGCTTTTTTGTGGGTGTGGGTCATGACTGAAACCGATGTCATCATAATTGGGGCAGGCGCATCGGGTCTGATGTGCGCTATTGAAGCGGGCAAGCGGGGCCGTAAAGTTATTGTTCTTGATCATGCCAAAAAGGCCGGGAAAAAAATCCTGATGTCCGGTGGCGGCCGCTGTAATTTCACCAATTATTCTATCAATCCCGATAACTTTATTTCAAACAATCCGCATTTTTGCAAGTCCGCGCTTAGTCGCTATACCCAGTGGGATTTCCTGGCATTGATTGCACGCTACCAGATCCCTTATCATGAACGGGACCATGGGCAGTTGTTTTGCGACGATAGCGCCAAAGATATTCTTAAGATGCTGCTGGCGGAATGTGCGGATGCCGGCGTGGTAGTTCAGCTAAACACCCACATAGACAACATAGATCAGCTAACTAACCATTTTCATTTGAAAACCGATCATGGTTATTTTGTTGGTCAGTCCTTAGTGGTTGCCACTGGCGGGTTATCAATACCGAAAATGGGCGCCACGCCTCTGGGTTACAAAATAGCCCGGCAATTTGATATTAATGTAATACCAACCCGCGCAGGTTTGGTGCCTTTTACCTTGCAGCCGGAGGATAAAGACAAATTCTCACCTTTATCAGGCATTGCCGTGCCTTCCATAGTTAGCAATAAACAACAGAGTTTTAGTGAAAATGTGTTGTTTACGCACCGAGGACTAAGCGGTCCAGCCGTGTTGCAGATTTCATCCTATTGGCGAGCAGGAGAAGAGGTGGTGATTAATTTATTGCCTCAGGCAAACCTGGAAACAGAGTTGAAATCAAAACGCCGTCAAAAGGTGAAGAACACCTTAAAAAATATTTTGGATGGTTATTTGCCCAAACGTCTGATTAGCTGTTTGTTACCTGATGAGTTATTGGCTATTTCGTTACAAGACTTATCTGACCGTCAGATTCAACAGGTTGCTGATCAACTGCATGAGTGGACAATTAAACCCAACGGCACTGAAGGTTATCGTACGGCTGAAGTTACTGTCGGCGGAGTAGATTGCGATGCGCTTTCATCCAAAACCATGGAATGTAAAAGGGTGCCTGGGCTTTATTTTATTGGTGAAGTTGTCGATGTGACCGGCTGGCTGGGCGGCTACAATTTTCAGTGGGCGTGGTCGTCTGGCTGGTGTACGGGTCAGTATGTGTAGCTAAAGTTTATAAGGGATGCGTGTCTATAGTTGACGTATTCAGTCAAGTGACTTATGGTTAGCATAGTTTATTTTAGTTACAAAATGATTACGGCAAAATTATTTAAAAGCAGTCAAAATCAAACTATTTGAATTCCTGAGGATTTAGAATTCAAAGGCGTTAACAATCACAAATACTTTTCCAAATTCCCAAGTGAAATTTAATAATTGGGTAAATCCAACTGACAAACATTGAAGGTATACAATTGAAAACACAAGTACTGGTGCTGGGCGGTGGCCCTGGTGGTTATACAGCGGCGTTTCGCGCTGCGGATTTAGGAAAACAAGTGACCCTGGTCGAACGTTATCCAGTGTTAGGCGGCGTTTGTTTAAATGTCGGTTGTATCCCTTCAAAAACACTGCTGCATGTGGCAAATGTGCTGAATGAAGCCAAGGAATTGAGTCCGGCAGGCCTTAAATTTGTTGAACTCGAAGTTAACCTGGAACAACTGCGGGACTGGAAAAACAAGATCAGTTCCCAGCTTAATTCAGGTTTGGCGACGCTGGCAAAACAGCGCAATGTGACGGTTGTTAATGGCACGGGACGGTTTGTGTCTGACACGCAAGTACAGGTCGATAAAGAAATCATTGAGTTTGACCAGGCCATTATTGCCGTCGGGTCCCAGCCGGTAAAAATTCCGTCATTTCCTAATGATGATCCACGGTTAATGGATTCAACCGATGCCCTCAATCTTGAAGATATTCCAAAAAAACTGTTGATCGTCGGTGGCGGTATTATCGGCCTGGAAATGGCGACGGTTTATCACGCGCTGGGTAGCAAAATCACTATTGTTGAAATGCAGGACCAAATCATCCCCGGTTGTGACAAGGATTTGGTCAAGCCACTTATGGCAAAAATCAAGAAGGAGTATGAGAATATCTTCGTGGATACCAGCGTTAAAAGCATTGAAGCCTTAATAGAAGGCTTGAAAGTCACTTATGAAGGCAAATCCGCACCGGAATCGGCTGTATTCGATAAAGTGCTGGTCGCTGTAGGACGCAAACCCAATGGCAATTTAATAGATGCAGATAAAGCCGGCATTAACGTTGATGAACGTGGATTTATCAGTGTCGACAAACAACAGCGCACGAATGTTAAGCATATTTTTGCGATTGGCGATGTCGTGGGTAACCCGATGCTGGCCCATAAAGCAACGCATGAAGGTAAAATAGCCGCTGAAGTGATTGCGGGCATGACAAGCGAGTGGCAGGCCTTGACGATTCCATCAGTGGCTTATACCGATCCTGAAATAGCCTGGATGGGATTGACTGAAAATGATGCCAAAACGCAAGGCATTGATTATGAAAAAGCTGCATTTCCGTGGGCAGCCAGTGGGCGCTCTCTTTGTAATGGGCGTAAAGAAGGCGTGACCAAACTGCTTTCAGATAAAAAAACAGGGCGTATCCTTGGCGCAGGTATTGTGGGTACCAATGCCGGTGAATTGATTGCTGAAGCTGTACTTGCATTAGAAATGGGCGCCAATGTTGAAGATCTGGCATTAACAGTTCATGCACATCCCACCTTGGCTGAAACCTTAGGGCTTACAGCAGAAATGATTGACGGCACGATAACTGACCTTTTTATTAAAAAACGATGAATAAACCTTTAGACAAAAGCTTAGTTACCAATCTAGTTGCCGTTGCCATTATTGTCATCGGCTACATTAGCCCGGTACTCCAGGACTTTATCAAATCCATCGGTTTTTTTGCACTGTCCGGGGCAATCACCAATTGGCTGGCTATTCATATGCTGTTTGAAAAAGTGCCCTATTTATACGGTTCCGGCGTTATACCTGACCGCTTTGAGGAATTTAAGCTCTCAATCAAGCAACTGATGATGGAACAGTTCTTTACTGCAAAAAACATCGAACAATTTATCGAAACAGAGGAAGAGCAGGGAAGCAAAATGTTGAATCTGGAACCTTTCCTGAATGCAGTTGATTATGACAAGATTTATGAAAGCCTGGTTTCGTCAATCATGGACTCTTCTTTTGGCGGCATGTTGGCAATGATGGGCGGTGAGGAAGCGCTGGCACCGTTAAAAGAACCGTTTACCGAAAAAATGAAAATCACGCTGGTCGACATGATTGAGTCTGATCGCTTTAAAGCCGCACTCAAGCACGGTCTGGATGCGCATAAAATCGGTGTCGATATTATCGACAAAATCGAAACAGTCATTGATAAGCGTCTGAATGAATTAACGCCACAACTGGTTAAGGAAATGGTTCAGGCTATCATAAGAGAACATTTGGGCTGGCTGGTTGTTTGGGGCGGCATCTTTGGCGGCTTGATGGGCGCGTTGTTCGTTTTTGCATAATTTTACTTTGTAAAATTACGTGACC
>NQJG01000080.1 GCA_002256465.1 Methylococcaceae bacterium NSP1-1
TTCCGGTATCTCTTCAACGATGCCAACAGTTTTAACGTTCTGCATGTCGCGGAGTGTGCCCATCAAACGGTTGCGTATCTTGCTGACTTTATCGTTGTAATTGCCAAAACCGCCTTCATCCACAGCCAGTTTCGCCAGTTGTTCCGCTCGATCCTGGCGCACGATAGCCCAGCAAACGGCTGTCACCAATTCATCAACCTGGTTCTGGGAATAATCTGTAATTTGTTTTTGAGCGCTACGGGCTTTTTCAACATAAACAGCTATTTCATCTGTACCGGGTTCTGCGTTTGAATTCATGGATTTTCCTGAGTTATGTGTTTTGTTGGTGATAGCAGCGATTTACGCAGAAGTGTCTATCATAATATCTATGACTGCTATTAATCAGTGTTTGTCTTGGATTCTATAACTCCACCACCTAAACACACCTCACCATCATAAAAAACCACCGACTGTCCAGGCGTAATGGCTCTTTGAGGCTGGTCAAACACTGCTCGGCAGCGGTCGTCGCCTATGGGTTCCAAGCGACAGGCTTGATCCGCCTGCCGATAGCGGGTTTTGGCGGTGCAGTAGATAGTCTCGGTCAATGGCCGGTTGCTGCACCAATCCAGTTGACTGGCTTCCAGGGTGTTATGCAGCATTAGAGGATGATCGTGACCTTGTCCAACGATTAATATATTATTTTCCAGATCCTTATCCAGTACATACCACGGTTCGTCTGGGGCATTTTTGACGCCGCCTATGCCCAAACCCTGGCGTTGTCCGAAGGTGTAATACATCAAGCCATGATGTTTACCAATCAACTGTCCTTCCGGTGAACGCATTTCGCCAGGCTGGGTAGGTAGATAACGTTGCAGAAACTCGGTAAATTTACGCTCACCGATAAAACAGATCCCGGTGCTGTCTTTTTTACGGCTATTGGCAAA
Organism: Methylococcaceae bacterium NSP1-1; assembly: GCA_002256465.1. Taxonomy (GTDB): domain Bacteria; phylum Pseudomonadota; class Gammaproteobacteria; order Methylococcales; family Methylomonadaceae; genus Methylobacter_C. The sequence continues at coordinate 924 of NQJG01000080.1, forward strand.
ACCGGCTTTATCTGCCATTACCCTGATTTCTGATTTGTGTAAGTGGCCGATTGGAAACAGCGTTTTCGACAAGGCTGTTTGGCCCAGCGTATAAAGGAAGTAACTTTGTTCTTTATTCGGGTCCAATCCCTTTAACAAGAAAAACTCGCTATTTTTTTCAGAGACTCTCGCATAATGACCTGTGGCTATGTACTCTGCACCCAAATCTTCAATGGCATAATTCAGAAAGGCTTTAAATTTAACGTGTTTGTTGCACAGAATATCGGGATTCGGTGTGCGTCCTGCTTTAAATTCAGACAAGAACACTTCAAATACTTCATCCCAGTATTCAGCCGCAAAATTAACGGTTTTTAGTTCTATGCCCAGTTTATCGCAAACTTGTTGCGCGTCGGCGAGGTCTTCCATGGCTGTGCAGTATTCCGTGCCGTCATCTTCTTCCCAGTTTTTCATGAATAAACCGGTTACTTGATGTCCCTGTTCCAATAGTAGCAATGCGGTTACAGAGGAATCGACCCCTCCCGACATGCCCACGATTATGTTTTTACTCATTGTCAAGATCGAGAAATGATTTTATCAGGGATAAAGGATAACGATGCCCACTTAGGTATTCGTCCACGCTAATAAGTACCAAAGGACTGCGTAATCGGTGTTGTTTTGCGGCGATTTCGTCACGTGTGAGCCAGTGAGTGGCGACAATGCCGTCATCCAGTTGTTGATCAGGGTTTTGGCTATGACAGTGACCCGAAAAACAAATTCTAATAAACGTGGGGAAGTCAGGATTTCTGCGCCAAAGTTGTACAGAAATAATGTGCTCAGGCTCGAAATGCCAGGCAGTTTCTTCATTCACTTCACGCTTGATGGCGGCAATCAGGTCTTCGTTTTGTTCAAAATGCCCCGCGGGTTGATTGAATTGTAATCCGCGTGGCGTTTCCTCTTCAACGAGTAAAAAGCGATTATCTTGTTCGATAACGGCTGCAACGGTAACGTGTGGTTTCCAAACCATTGATGATTTCCGGCTTTAATAAAAATTAATATGTTACTAGATATAAGGAACTTATGTTGGTAAAAAGGTTCATTATAAATGTATTAAAGCGCAGATTTTGCCATAAGTCTGGGTTATTGTTCCTTTTGTGATTTAATTTGTTATGTACACATAGGCTTGAAATACACTAGTATTGGCACTATCTTAAGCACTTAAAGTATTTTTGTTTATTTGGTTGTTATGTCCGATTTTGATCCGTTCATAGATAATGATGACGGCTTGGCTGTTCAGGAAGCCAAGCCCAGGCTTAAAAGGCCGCCTCTATACAAAGTTATTTTGTTAAATGACGATTTTACGCCTATGGATTTTGTGATTGAAATTTTGATGGATTTTTTTGCCATGTCTGAACAAAAGGCTACACTGGTTATGTTGCAAATACACACGCAAGGTGTAGGCGTGTGCGGAACCTATTCAAAAGATGTTGCCGAAACCAAAGTATGTATAGTCAACGAATATTCACGAGCACATCAACATCCGCTGATGTGCTCGATGGAAGAAGTGTAAATTTGGAGCGTTTATGTTAAGTAAAGAACTTGAAATTACGTTAAATACTGCATTTAAAAATGCGCATGATAAACGTCACGAATTTATTACGGTTGAGCATTTATTGCTGGCATTGCTTGATAACAGTGCTGCAGAAGCCATAATGAAGGCATGCGGTTGTGATATTAAATCGCTACGCGGGCAGTTGACCCAATTCATTGATGAGACGATGTCGTTGATACCTCCGGGCATCCAGCGCGAGACTCAGCCTACCCTGGGCTTTCAGAGGGTATTACAGCGTGCTGTTTTTCATGTCCAGGCATCCGATAAAAAGGAAGTGACAGGAGCTAATTTATTCGTAGCCTTGTTTAGTGAGCAGGATTCTCATGCAGTTTATCTGTTGAATAAACAGGATATTTCACGTTTGGATGTGGTTAATTATTTGGCGCACGGGATTTCAAAAATCGATCAGGACAATGAAGCCTCAAGTGATCGCGCCTCGGAAGCAGGCAATTCCGATACCGAAGCGGGTAGTCCATTGGATAAGTATACGACTAATCTTAATGAAGAAGCCTTGCAGGGCCGGATAGACCCATTAATCGGCAGGGAACTTGAACTTGAACGAACCATTCAGACGCTTTGTCGCCGCCGCAAAAACAATCCATTATTGGTCGGTGAAGCGGGTGTTGGTAAAACAGCTATTGCTGAAGGCTTGGCGAAAAGGATAGTTGAAGAAAATGTACCTGAAATCCTGATGAATAGTGTGATCTATTCACTGGATTTGGGGTCGTTGGTTGCCGGCACCAAATATCGAGGTGACTTTGAAAAGCGTCTTAAAGCACTGATGAATCAACTTAAGAAAGAGCCGGATTCCATTTTGTTTATTGATGAGATACATACCATCATTGGTGCCGGCTCTGCTTCGGGTGGGGTTATGGATGCCTCCAATTTAATTAAACCAGTGCTTGCTTCGGGCCAATTGCGCTGTATTGGTTCGACGACTTATCAGGAGTATCGCGGGGTTTTTGAGAAAGATCATGCCTTGGCGCGCCGATTTCAGAAGATCGATGTACTGGAACCTTCAGTTGAAGACACTATCCTGATTTTAAAGGGTCTTAAGTCACGTTTTGAAGAGCATCACAATGTTAAATATTCAGCTGAAGCATTACGGGTAGCGGCCGAATTATCGGATCGGTATATTACCGATCGACATTTGCCTGATAAAGCCATAGATGTTATTGATGAGGCGGGTGCAAAACAGCGCATGATGTCGGCGGCTGATCGCAAACAGGAGATTGATGTTGCTGAAATAGAAGAAATCGTCTCGAAAATTGCCAGAGTTCCGGCAAGATCGGTTTCATCCAATGATATAGACAAGTTAGCCAACCTTGAGAAAAATCTGAAAATGCTGGTTTTTGGTCAAGATGAGGCGATTTCGGCCTTAGCTTCGGCGATAAAATTATCACGTTCAGGCCTTCGGGATTCCCAGAAGACTATCGGCTCATTTATATTTGCTGGCCCTACCGGGGTAGGTAAAACAGAAGTGACACGCCAGCTTGCTAAAGTATTGGGTGTTGAGTTGATTCGTTTTGATATGTCTGAGTATATGGAGCGTCATACTGTTTCCAGATTAATAGGGGCGCCGCCAGGTTATGTCGGCTTTGATCAGGGCGGGTTGCTAACAGAGCAGGTTACCAAGCATCCTCATGCTGTGTTATTGCTTGATGAGTTGGAAAAAGCTCATCCTGACGTTTTTAACCTGTTATTACAGGTCATGGATCACGGATCATTGACCGACAATAATGGGCGTAAGGCCGATTTTCGTAACATTATTTTGGTAATGACTACGAATGCAGGTGCAGAGGAGGGCAGCCGCGCTTCGATAGGCTTTACTCAGCAGGATCATGCATCCGATAGTTTAAAAGTTATAGAGAAAGGTTTTTCCCCCGAATTTCGTAACCGTTTGGATGCTATTATCCAATTTAAACCATTGGATATTTCAATTGTCGGGCATGTTGTTGATAAATTTATCTTTGAATTAGAGGCCTTACTTGCAGAGAAGCATGTAACGCTGACGTTAGATGCTGAAGCCCGACTGTGGTTAGCTGAACATGGCTGTGATCCCAAGATGGGGGCTAGACCAATGGCGCGATTAATTCAGGAAAAAATCAAAAAACCTCTGGCTAATGACTTGCTATTTGGCAAGCTCGCGCACGGTGGTCATGTCAGAATTTACTTGGAAAATGATGATATTGCTTTTGTTATAGAAAGCAATGAGTTGATTGTTTCTGAAGCCGATTTTTAATAGGGGTGTCCAGACTAATTGGTTAATCAGAAAGCTTGGTGTGCTGTTCCATTGCTTGATATGGGATTACTCCTTAATTGCAATGGGAATACCCATAGGCTGACCGGATTAGCGCATACGGAAGGTGATGCGGCCTTTGGATAAATCATAAGGCGTCATTTCAACTTTAACGCTATCGCCAGTGAGAATGCGGATGTAATGTTTACGCATTTTCCCCGAACGCGGAACATGGTATTGGGAAGGGTGTCAATTACTTTACCTTCCATTTCAATTTGATCTTCTTTAGCCATTTGTATTTTGTCTCAGCAATTAAAATACCTAATTATAGCATAAGCTGATTTCTAACAACAGAAGAGTGTGGTTGTTTGTTTTTAAACTGACATTTCAACCCACTGGTTGTCAATTAGTAGTTGTATCGGCTGATAGTTTGTTTTATATGCCATTTTTTTACAGGCTTTTATCCAGAATCCCAGGTATAAGAAATCCTTTTGTTGTAGGTTTGCTTGTTCAATTTGCCATAAAACGGCATAAACTCCGAGTCTGTAGTTGGAGAATTTGGGCTCAAAAAAGGTATAAACCGCTGACCATGCCTGTTCGAACTGATCGATTACTGCGATCCCGGCCAGCTCATTATTGATAGAAAACTCTACAAATCGGGTGTCACACCACGAACTGCCAAGAAAAGCAAGGTAATCATTAGGGCCGGCATGGGCCATAGATCCATCGCCGTGCCTGATAGCCTGATAGCGCAAGTACATATCGTAATGAGCTTGTTCAAAAGCAGCCGGTTTAACGATGGTTTGTGTATTAATGTTTTTTTTTAAGCAACGTTTTTGACTTCTGCTTGGTTTAAATTTTTCGACCGGCAGTCTTGCTGGAATGCAGGCAGAACAATGAGGGCAATGCGGGGCATAAATTTCATCACCACTACGACGGAAACCTTGTTCTATCAATTGGGCATAAATTGATGTCGTTGCCGGGTAGGCAGGATGAACAAATACGGATTGCGCGCGCTCGCCCTCAAGATAACTACATGGATGTTCCTGGGTCAGAAATAGCGGGATGGACATCATGGTGAGAGCCAGGCTGATTTGTGAGCAGGGACATCACAATATTGATTGAGTAACTTTACAAAATGACTGCGTGCACAGCTTACAGCACCAAAGCTTGCTAAATGTTTTGTGTGCACTTGGCAGTCAATTAGTTGGTAGTCCCAGGCTTTAAGTTGTTCAACTAAGGTAGCAAAAACCACTTTTGAGGCATCCGTCCTGGTATGAAACATGGATTCGCCAAAAAATACGCGTCCCAGAGCAACGCCATACAAACCGCCGACTAATTCACCGTCTAACCATGCCTCCGCAGAATGCGCAAAACCACTCCGATGTAGCTCGTTATAAGCTTGCGCTATGTCCTTTGTTATCCATGTGCCTGCACTTTCTTTTCGTGGTTCCGCACAAGCAGCAATAACTTCGCTAAAAGCGTGGTCAAAGGTCACTGAAAAAATATTTTTACGAAGTGTTTTACGCAGGCTTCGGGAAACAATTAATTTATCCGGGAATAATATCAATCTGGGATTGGGTGACCACCACAGAATCGGCTCGCCGGGATTATACCAAGGGAAAATTCCATGTCGATAGGCATTCAACAAGCGTTTTTTTGACAGGCAACCGCCGATGGCAAGCAACCCATCCGGTTCATGTAACGCTTTGTTTAACGCAGGAAAATCTTGCTCTGGTTTATGAGGGTTGAGGACAGTCAGTTGCATATTTTTACAAGGTTCAAGCCAAAAAAAATTTACCTTGAACCTTAATCCTTACTACCTATGCTAATTCATCAAGAAATTTTTCAGCGTCCAGTGCCGCCATACAACCGGAACCAGCAGAGGTAATCGCCTGTTTGTAAACAGAGTCCATGACATCACCTGCTGCAAAAATACCTTCCACGCTGGTTGCCGTGCCTTCCACGCTGGTTGCCGTGGCGTTGCCGGCGATGCCGCTTTTTACTTTAATATAGCCATGATCCATGTCGAGCTGACCTTTAAAAATCCCTGTGTTTGGTGTGTGGCCGATGGCAATAAATACGCCATGTACATCCAAATCTTTGGTCGAGTTATCGATGGTGCTTTTGATTCTAATGCCGGTAACACCCATGTCGTCACCAAGTACTTCATCGAGATTGGAGTTCCATTCAATAACGACATTAGCATTTTGTGATTTTTCAATCAGTTTATTAGAGAGGATTTTCTCAGAACGGAATTTGTCACGGCGATGAACCACAGTCACTTTTGAGGCGATATTTGCTAAATAGAGGGCTTCTTCGACCGCTGTATTGCCACCGCCAATCACTGCTACGGGTTTATTACGGTAGAAAAAGCCGTCACAGGTCGCACATGCCGAAACGCCTTTGCCTTTATACGTTTCTTCAGACTCCATGCCTAGATAGCGTGCTGAAGCCCCAGTCGCAATAATCAGTGCATCACAGGTGTAAGTGCCTGAGTCACCTGTCAGGGTGAAGGGGCGAACAGATAAATCAGCGGTATGGATATGGTCGAAAATAATCTCGGTTTCAAATCGTTCAGCGTGCAGGCGCATTCTTTCCATGAGAGCCGGCCCTTGCAAACCTTCAACATCACCGGGCCAGTTATCGACTTCTGTGGTGGTGGTTAATTGCCCACCTTGTTGCATACCAGTGATGATCACCGGATTAAGGTTGGCGCGGGCAGCATAAATAGCAGCAGTGTAACCTGCAGGACCAGAGCCAAGAATTAAAAGACGGCAGTGTTTGGAGTCATTCATTAAAAAACCTCTAATAAGGACAAATGTGAGAATTATGCAGGTGAAACCGTGTTTCGTAAATGTTATTGTGTAAGCTATCTGTGTATGTTTAGAAACAAGCTGAATTTTTTTGTGACCATTATTAATGTAGAATGTGCAGTTATTGATCTATAATCATGTTTTATTAGTATTAATATATGTTGAGTCATAATTTATGTCTGCTGTAATGGAAGAAAAAACGTTTCGTGGTTTACGCGAAATTGCGGTCTTAGGCTTTTTTGCGGTTGCATTGTTTCTTTTAATTTCCCTGGTTACTTTTAGTAACGAGGATGCTGGCTGGACTCATAGTGGTGCGGTGCAGACAGTCACAAATGCATGCGGTATTTTTGGTGCATGGCTGGCTGATTTTGCTCTCAGCTTTTTTGGTTTAATCGCGTATCTGTTCCCGGTCATTATCTCCTGGCATGGTTATCTCTTATATGGAAAGGCTAGACCAAGACAACAAAAAATGACGATTGCTTTACAGTGGTTAGGCTCGATAGCAACCATTGTTTCTGGCGCCGCATTATTATATTTATATGTGTTAAGAGTGGGAGTAGAGCTGCCGGGCAGCACAGGAGGCATTTTGGGCCAGGAAACAGGCGATGCTGTACTGATTTTATTCGGTAATTCAGGAGCTACCTTATTTTTAATAGTTCTGTTGTTGTCCGGAATTACACTAGCTACCGAGCTGTCCTGGGTAGCCTTTATTGATCTTATTGGCAAATATACCGTATTTGTATGTCGTATTGTTGGTCACACTGTTACCAATTTATGGCAAGAGCGTTCGAATAATTCTGTTCAATCCTTTGAGGATATTCCTGAAAAGCCTGAGACAAGGAGCAAGTCCAGTGTAAAAGCTGTAGCTAATGTTAAAGCAGTTTCCAGTGTCGAAAAAGACGTGGTGCAGATGGAAAAAAACAGCAAGCAGCTGCAAAAACAACCAACCCCTAAATATAATCTAAGCGAAGGCATATTGCCTTCTTTAGCTTTGCTGGATGAAAGAGATAATCGGGTTATCGGTTATTCGCAAGCTGATTTGGAGGAAATGTCACGGCTGGTAGAAGATATTCTTGCCGATTTTAACGTCGCAGTGGCTGTTGTGGGCTTTCATCCTGGCCCTGTTATTACCCGTTTTGAATTGCAGCCTGCAGCCGGCGTAAAAGTCAGTCGCATTAGCAGTTTATCCAAAGACTTGGCGAGGGCTTTGTCGGTTACCAGCGTGCGTATTGTTGAAATTATCCCGGGTAAATCGGTAGTCGGTCTTGAAATTCCCAACAGGGAACGGGAAATGGTGACACTGCGCGAATTATTGGTATCTCCCGTATT
>NQJG01000081.1 GCA_002256465.1 Methylococcaceae bacterium NSP1-1
CAATAGAATAGTCCAACAATTACTCACTCATTCGTTCGTTCATCGTGCTAAATATCATCTGGATTTTCTTTTTCCTCGCCGCTTTTTTTACCGCACTGTTTAAACTGATTTTCCTGGGCGACCAGCAGGTTTTTGCACAAATCATGGAAGCCATGTTCAGCTTGTCGAAATCCGCTTTTGAAATTTCGCTAGGCTTAACCGGTGTCTTGGCCTTATGGCTGGGGATTATGAGAATTGGTGAAAAAAGTGGATTTATCCTGTTGTTAACGCAAAGTCTTACACCTTTGTTTAGCCGCTTGATGCCCGATGTACCAAAAGGGCATCCTGCGCTAGGCGCTATCGTGATGAATATTTCCGCCAATGCCCTGGGGCTGGATAACGCTGCAACGCCCTTGGGTATTAAAGCGATGAAGGAACTGCAAACGCTTAACCCCGATCCCGACACCGCCAGCAACGCGCAGATTCTGTTTCTGGTGATCAATACATCTGGCGTTACGCTGTTTCCCATCACGATTTTCACTTATCGCGCCCAACTCGGCGCAGCCAATCCTACTGACGTGTTTATTCCGATTTTAATCGCTACTTATATTTCGACACTGGGCGGCTTGCTTGCCGTTGCTGCTGTGCAGAAAATAAATCTGCTGGATAAGGTCGTCATGGCTTATCTGGGCGGCTTTACATTGGTTGTCGGCAGTCTTCTGGCATATTTTTCCAGCTTGCCGCAACAGCAAATGCTCCAGCAATCCGCTACCATCAGCAACGTCATCCTGTTTTCATTAGTCGTCACCTTTATTTTCGGAGCGATTTACAAAGGCATTAATGCTTACGATGCTTTTATTGAAGGCGCAAAAGAAGGCTTTCAAACGGCCGTTATCATCATCCCTTATCTGGTTGCCATGCTGGTTGCCATTGGCGTATTCAGAGCCAGTGGCGCGCTGGATTTACTCTCTGATTTGGCGAGGACTATCGTGCATTATTTTAGGCTCGATGACCGGTTTGTCGATGCTCTGCCTACCGCCCTGATGAAACCTTTCAGTGGCAGCGGCTCAAGAGCGATGATGATAGATACCATGAAGACGCATGGCGCGGATTCATTTGCCGGACGCCTGGCGTCTATCGTACAGGGCAGCACTGAAACCACCTTTTATGTACTGGCCATTTACTTTGGCTCGGTGGGTATCAAACGTATTCGTCATGCCGCTGCCTGTGGGATAATAGCCGATTTTGCAGGCATTATTGCCGCAATTTTTGTTGCATACTGGTTCTTTGGATGATTAATGAAAGTTCACCTTAAAACACTCGGCTGCCGTCTTAATGAAGCGGAATTGGAAACCTGGGCGCAAGCGTTTCAAAAATCCGGGCACTCAATTACCAAACAGGCAGAATCCGCCCAACTGATTGTGCTTAATTCCTGCGCAGTCACGCAAGATGCCGCCAGAAAATCGCGCCAGCTCATACGCCGGATACACCGCGATAATCCGCAGGCCAAACTGGTTGTTAGCGGTTGCTACGCTACCTTAAATCAGGATGAAGCCGCGTCTTTAATGGGTGTCGACCTGGTGGTCAGCAACAGGGATAAAAATCAGCTGGTAGAAAAAACCTTAACTGAACTTAATATGAACGCTATGCCGGTCATGTCCACAGAACCCGGTGATATCTCATTATTTACGCGCGGGAGACAACGGGCTTTTGTAAAAGTGCAGGATGGTTGCCGTTATCGATGTACGTTTTGCATTGTTACCGTGGCGCGTGGCGAAGAAGTAAGCCGCCCTGTGCAAGCCGTTATCGATGAAATCAATGCCCTGCACAAGCAAGGCATCACTGAAGTCATACTGACGGGCGTACATCTAGGCGGCTATGGCAGTGATTTAGGCAACAATTTGTCCGATTTGATCAAGGCTATTCTTGCTGAAACAAACATCCCAAGGCTTAGGCTCGGCTCTTTAGAACCGTGGGAATTACCGGAAGATTTCTTTGAGCTGTTCAGGAATCCCCGCCTGATGCCGCATTTGCACTTGCCCTTGCAAAGCGGTTCAGATACCGTGCTACGCAGAATGGCTCGGCGTTGTAAAACTGAAGAATTTGCCGCTATCGTCAATAAATTAAGATCACAAATTCCCCACTTTAATATCACTACCGATATTATCGTCGGCTTTCCCGGCGAATCAGAGCAGGAATGGCAGGACAGTTTTGACTTCATTAAACAAATGGGGTTTGGTCATATCCATATCTTCACCTATTCCAGTCGGGAAGGGACTAAAGCCGCCAGCTTGCCGAATCAGGTTGCCAATGAGATAAAAAAGCAGCGCAGCCAGCAGTTACATGAATTGGCCAATGACATGAAACAAAAGTTTTGCCAGAACAATATAGGCAATGAGTTTCCGGTGTTGTGGGAAGGTTACAGCGAAGCGCTTGAAGGCGGAAAACAGCGGGTGTTTGGCTATACACCCAATTACCTTCGGGTGGGTTGTGTGATAAGCAACAATGAATCGGTTGAGAATCAGACCATTACAGCGAGATTAATAGCGGTGGGGGAAGGCTGTGTTTTTAGGGGGATTTTGGACAACACATTGCCTTGAATACCAGATGCTTAGTAAATACTCTTTTATTCGACACGAAGACACGAAGAAATAAAACTTTGTGTACTTCGTGTCCCTTCGACTGCGCTCTGGACAGGCTTCGAGGTGAGAATCTTTTAAGATTTTTTGTGGATTTACCTGTTATTAATGAGAAGTTTCTAGCGTAACCCGGCATAAGCTGGGGGCTACATCAAACCAAGAATTGCTTTATCGGTAAAATCCAGTATACCCAAATACAATGAGAGAACGGCTACAACAGGATTCAATTAATCCGGTCCTGCTGGATATTAGGCTGAATTTATGTAATATTTCACCCATTTTTTAAGCTAAAGATATACGGAATATAATGACTAAAGCAATTGTTTTAACAGGTATTACTACCACGGGCACACCACATTTGGGTAATTATGTCGGCGCTATCAGGCCGGCTATTGCTGCCAGCAAAGATGAAAATGTCGCACCGTTTTATTTTCTCGCTGACTATCATGCCTTGATTAAATGCCAGGAGCCGGAAAGAGTCAGGCAATCCAGTCTGGAAATCGCGGCGACCTGGCTGGCTTTGGGGCTGGATACTTCAAATGCGGTTTTTTACCGGCAGTCAGATGTCCCGGAAATTATGGAATTGACGTGGATGTTGACCTGTGTCGCGTCCAAAGGCTTGATGAATAGAGCGCATGCCTATAAAGCGGCGGTTGCCGAAAATGAACAAGGCGGCGAAAACGATCCCGATAAAGGCATTACCATGGGCTTGTTCAGTTACCCGATACTGATGGCGGCCGATATTCTCATGTTTAATGCCAATAAAGTGCCGGTAGGTAAAGATCAGGTACAGCATATTGAAATGGCCAGGGATATTGCCGGACGATTTAATCATATTTATGGCGAACATTTTGTCTTGCCCGAAGCGGTGATTGACGAGCATGGCGCGACTTTGTCCGGTCTGGATGGCCGCAAAATGAGCAAAAGCTACAATAATACGATTCCTTTATTCGAGCCCGAGAAAAAGTTAAGAAAGTTGATTAATAAAATCAAAACCAATTCTCTGGAGCCAGGCGAACCAAAAGATCCGGAGGGTTGTACTTTATTCAGCATATACAAAGCCTTTGCTACGGCTCATGAGGTGCATGAAATACGTCAACGTTATGCAGAGGGTATTGCCTGGGGCGAAATGAAACGGGTGTTATTCGAACATATTAACGATCATATTACCCCGGCCAGAGAACGCTACGAGGCTTTATTACAAGCGCCGGAACATATTGAAGAGCAATTGCAGGAAGGCGCTCTAAAAGCGCGGGCGGTCAGTGCGCCTTTTATCAAGGAGTTACGTAAAGCTGTCGGCATTTCCAGGATTTCATTGTGAAAAAAGCAAAGTTCAGCGTCTGGCTTAAACAATCATTGCTATTTGTCAGTCAAGGCCCCTGGGTTTGGGCGGGTTACACGTTGCTCGTCGGTATTCTTATGCCGCTTGGACGTGTTTCTCTGGCGCTGGGTATTTTGCTTTCTGTCACGTCATTGTTTGTTGGTGTTGGTGTTGCAAAATACATCGACCTCAAGTATTCGGCAGAAAATCCGGTAGGCTTCTATTGGGCAATTAATAAAAGTTTGCCGTTAGCGGTGTTGGCGGCAAGCGCTATCATGATTTTCTGGTTTGCGTTTATGGCGGTCGCCAATCTTTTTACCGGTGAATTCTATAAAATTGCCCAGTTCTTTTTTTATTGGGAATTAACCCCGGAGAACCTGAACCATCAAACAACGCGCGAGCTGGCTAACTGGATTTATGCTTACGCCAATATCACGTTGATTTTTACCTTGTTAATGCTGACTACCTTTGCCAGCTGGTTCAGCTACCCTTTGATGCTGTTTAAAGACTATGGCTGGAGCCAGGCAAAAGAAGAGGGTAATTACGCCGTTAGCAGAAATCAGAATGCCATGTATAAAATGCTGGGGTTTACATTTGCCGAGGCGATACTCTGTACTACAGTAACGCCATTGTTAACCCCTGTTTTGTATATGCTGACTTCAACGATGATGTATGTGTCTTACAAGGGTATATTTGAGGTCAGTAAATAATCAGGTGTCAGGAAAAGACTGTAATAATGTGTCCACCTGTTCAGCGGGTAATTGAATGATAAGCTTCACCTGTTCGGTGAAATCCTGTTTCAAAATGTGTCCATCGAGCTTTTTCAACAAATATTCAAGCGGCTGCATCTGTTTGTAATCCAGAGTCAACTGTATGTTTACCAATTCGACATAAGCGACGATTTCAGCCGCCTCAATGGCCTGTTTCGCCGTATTGCCATAAGCGCGGGTTAATCCCCCTGCGCCCAGTTTAATGCCGCCAAAATAGCGGATCACCGCAATCAGCAGGTTGATCAACTCCTTGCCTTCTAT
>NQJG01000082.1 GCA_002256465.1 Methylococcaceae bacterium NSP1-1
TCCCCGAGATAGCTGACAATTGCAAAGCAAAGACCACAACCGCGGAGCCAATTGATAACGCATCCCATAGCGGATTTCTAATAATCAGTGTTCCGGACAAACCCCGTTCCGTGAAAAAGGGAAATACGCGTCCGGCAAGGATCAAAATAAGGATAATAATAGTCGCGACTACGAGTTGAATACCAGCCCATGCCGTGTTTTGGCATAGCCCCAAAATTTCAGCATGTATCAAGCCATTGCCTAGCGTTAAAAGCAGCAACAGACCGATAAAAACCAAGCTTCTGAAATGCCTGGCCTGCATAATCGGTTTGCTGATTTGATAAGCAAGAATAGGCAGGAAAGCAAAATCAACAACGGCAATCAAGACATCCGGTAATAAACCCGCATAAAAAGGCAGAATGCGGCCATAAAGCCATAACAAAGCCAGTCCCGCTAATTTATCACCGGTCAGAGTTGGTTTGCCTGTCCAGTTTTTAACTGCCGTTAATAAAAAACCGGCAATAACCGCAACAGAATAACCCAGTAGCATTTCATGGGCATGCCAATAATTATTGGCAAAATAATTATCTACGGTTAATGTACCTTTAAAAATAGCATTCCAAAGCACGATTAAAATGAGCGCCGATAATCCGGCCAAGGCAAAGAAAACTCTAAAGCCAAGGCCAAGAAGAGGTGTATCAAAAATTTTTTGTGTGTTCATAGGGTTGTATTTTCCAGCCAGTCGAGCTCAGCATTCGAGAAACCTGCAATTATACGCATTTCTCTATTAAAAGGACCTTTGGGCTTGCCGCCCTGGTAATATTGCCTGATTAATTGACGATATTTAAATTCATGTTCAAACCCTTGTTGCTCACAGACGAATTTAAACCAGTAAGACCCGCGTTCTACATGACCCACTTCATCGTTTAATATGCGGTTTAATAGCGCAACACTTGAGTCATCACCCTGTTGCCTGAATTTGGCGATGAGAGCAGGCGTTACATCCAGTCCACGCGCTTCCATGCAACGCGGCACCATTGCCAATCTCGCCAGTAAATCATCAGCGGTATCTTTGGCATGATCCCACAAGCCGCTATGTGCGGGCAAATCGCCATAAGCAACATGCATTGCCAGTAAATGTGTACGGATTAAGGCAAAGTGCTGTGCTTCTTCATCTGCAATCCGTAGCCAATCCTGATAAAATTGATCAGGCATACCTCGAAAACGATAGAGCATATCCCAAGCCAGATAAATTGCCACGAATTCAACATGAGCAATGGCATGAAAAAACGCGGCAACACCCTCAACGGTGCCGAGTTTTCGCTTGGGCATATCGCGGGGCGCCAACAATATCGGTTTATCAGGAAATTTTACCTTAGCAATCGACATAACCGGTTGATCCGATATAAAACTTAATTCACCATTTTCTAATGCATGCCAGGCCTGATGAGTCAGTGCTAATTTTTCATCGATAGAGGAATTATGCAAACACGCTTCGGCAAATTCAAATACATTTTTCATTACTTCTTATCGTCTGTATATACATGAGTAAAACTTTAGATTTCACGTTATTGATATCTTATTGCCTGTTCATTTACTGGCTTTCTGATCAATCATCCCTTGACAAACCTTTTGATTTTGGATTCGACACTCAGGACAAACTTTATCATGCCGGCGCCTATTCTATTATGGGTCTATTGGCATGGCGCAGTTTTAGACACCTGGTCAGTTCGCCTATTATACTGGCTTTGCTCAGCATTGCCTTTTGCAGTTTATACGGGTTATCTGATGAATGGCATCAGTCTTTTGTTGTGGGACGTGAGGCCGATAGCGCTGATTGGCTTGCCGATACCAGCGGCTCAGTATTGGTTATATTGTTGCTGTATAAACTAAACAATCGTTATTTTAATGAAAGGCTAAAAGTTAAAGGCTAAATGATGCTTTTTTTGCATTGTACTTCCACCTTGTATGTTTTTTATCAGTTCGACTAAAATGCTTTTTTTACATCTACCTTGAAACATATCCATGTCCAAAGATATTCGCATTGAAAGATGGAGCGGTGCAGCGCTTCAGCAATATATTCCTGAACTCGCACGACTTAGAATTGAAGTATTTCGTGACTTTCCCTACTTGTACGACGGGGATTATGACTATGAGAAAAAATACTTGCAAACCTATATTGACACTCCTGAAAGCGTCATTGTATTGGCGTTTGATGGCGATAAAGTAGTCGGCGCCTCTACAGCCATTCCCATGAAATATGAAACAGATCCGCTTAAAAAGCCTTTTCTTGAACATGGCTATAATCTTGACGATGTTTTTTATTGCAGTGAATCAGTTTTAAATAAGGATTACCGCGGCTTGGGTTTGGGTGTGCGTTTTTTTGAGCAAAGAGAAGCTCACGCTGCCGACTTGGGCGGGTTCAAATATATCACTTTCTGTTGTGTAGAGCGCCCTATAGATCACCCACGTCGCCCAGCTAATTATGTTCCGCTGGATGAGTTCTGGAACAAACGCGGCTATTTCAAACATCCTGAACTTACAACAACCTACTCATGGAAAGATCTGGACGATATTGAAGAAACACCTAAACCCATGACTTTCTGGCTTAAACATGAGCGTTAAAATAGCAACTGCCCAGTACGATATCAGTTTTCTGGAGAATTGGCAGGCTTACCAACAAAAGATTGAACGCTGGGTTGCTCAGGCCGCCGGACAAGATGCCAAAATTCTGGTATTTCCTGAATATTTCAGCATGGAACTGGCATCTCTTTTCGGCCAAGAGATTTATTCCTCGCTAAGCAAGCAACTGGCGGCCATGCAGTCATTGCATGATAATTTTACAAAACTGTTCAAGAATCTGGCCGAAAAACACCAGTGTATTATTCAATCCGGCACATTTCCGGTAAGCACCGATACTGGAATCTATCGAAACCGAGCATATTTGTTTATGCCTGACGGCCACTTTGATTACCAGGACAAGCTCATGATGACCCGCTTTGAAAACGAGCAATGGCTGATTAAAGGTGGCAATGAATTAAAGTGTTTTGATACTGAATACGGGAAAATTGCCATTAACATTTGTTATGACAGCGAATTTCCACTCCTGGCAAGAAAGCAGGTTGAAGCAGGATGTGTGCTGATTTTAGTGCCCAGTTGTACCGATACTCTCGCCGGTTACCATCGCGTTAAAATAGGCTGTCAGGCAAGAGCCCTGGAGAATCAGTGTTATGTTGTTCAATCATCGCTAGTGGGTAATGCCGCATGGTCGGAAGCTGTTGATGTTAATGTCGGGGCTGCAGCTATTTTTACACCTGTGGATAGAGGTTTTCCTGATGATGGTATTTTATCGGCCGGCACATTCAACGCAGTACAATGGGTCATTGCAGAAATCTCGCCAAAGGACTGTGAAACAGTTCGGAAACAAGGTCAAGTTTTTAATTACAGGGATTGGCCTTTACAAAGGGCCTTTGCTAATTAAAAACAGACTCAAAAGAAAAACCGTGAATGTCTAAAATTTCTTTTAATTTTTTTAATCCATCCATTTGAATTTGCCTAACACGCTCTCTGGTTACCTCCAACTCTTGAGCTACCTGCTCAAGAGTGGCTTCTTCATAACCGCAAATCCCATAGCGACGGCAAATAACTTCACGTTGTTTTTCAGGAAGTTCAAACACACAGGCGGTAATATTTTTTTTCATACAGTCTTCCTGTATTTGTTCATCATGCCCTAAACGTTCGGCATCCGAAATAGACTCTATCAAAGGGTTATCAATATCCTTGGTTCCCGGCACGTCGACTGAAGTTACCCGCTCATTAAGTTTGAGCATCCTTTCAACCTTGTCTAGCGGTTTATCCATATAATCAGCTATTTCCTGGGCACTGGGTTCATGATTGAGTGTTTTTGTCAAATGGCGCTGAGCCTTAAGGTAGGTATTCATTTCCTTGACTATATGAATCGGCAAACGAATAGTTCGTGTTTGATCCATTATTGCTCTTTCAATGGTCTGTCTTATCCACCAGGTTGCATAGGTTGAAAATCTGAATCCTCTTTCAGGATCAAATTTTTCAACTGCGCGGATTAAACCCAGATTACCTTCCTCAATCAAGTCCAGTAAAGGCAATCCCTTGTTCAAGTAACGGTAGGAAATTTTTACCACCAGCCGCAAGTTACTTTCGATCATAATCCTGCGAGCAGCTTGGTCGCCTTGCAAAGCTCGCGTACCATAGATTTTTTCCTGATCCGCAGTCAGCAATTTTGATCGACTCAGCTCATTCAAATAGGCGCGGGTCGCATCGAACTCATCATTTCTTATTGTTTTAGTGGATATAGCCGCCATCTTTTCGGTTATAACGGATGCTACATCAATCTCTTCGTCAAATAAATCGTCTTCACATAGGACATCAATTTCATCGTCCGATGGTTCAATTAATGCTTCACTCATGTTAACTCCTTGATTGATATTGACCTAAGCCGTACCGGCTGATTATTTTTTTGGCAAAAGTTTAAGTGGATTAACTGGCTTTCCGTTTTTTCTTATTTCAAAATGCAATGACATTCGTTTGCTTCCCACCCTGCCAACTTCTGCAATAGCCTGTCCCTTTTCTACGTGTTCTCCTTCATTGACCAGCAGGCGGCTATTATTGGCATAAGCGCTTAAATAAGCATCATTATGCTTGATTATTAGTAACTTGCCAAAACCAATAAGGCCTTGCCCACCATAAGCAACCTTGCCGGCTTCAGTCGCTTTTACCGGCTGCCCTGACTTGCCGGCTATATCGATGCCTTTATTTCGGGATGGAGAAAAACTTTTTAAAACCCTGCCCTTAATTGGCCAGCCAAAGTTTAACTCTAACATCTTTTTATTACCAATTGAAACAATTGATTTTTTATGATGTCTCTTTGCTTTTTTGGCAACGTCAAGTTTAGGCTGTTGCTTTTTATGTACGTTTTTTGCCGCTGTATTTTGTCTATCTTTGGCAAAT
>NQJG01000083.1 GCA_002256465.1 Methylococcaceae bacterium NSP1-1
CTTGTCCAACAATAATAACTTTCAAAGCGTTGGTGCCGCCTTCTACACCATTCAAGTCACCTTTAGTGATGATGAATTTTTCACCGTCTTTAGCTTTGTTCCATTTTCTAAGTTCTTTCACAATATTGCGGTTTACTTCAACATGATCCTGATTGGCTTCAATTTTGAAGTAAATAGGAAAAACGCCGCGATATAACGTGACTTTACCCAAGGTTTTTTCCTGGCTGCTCATTGCAAAAATTGGAATACCGGAACTGATTCTGGACATCCACAGCGGAGTTGATCCTGACTCGGTTAATGCTGCTATGCCTTTGATTTCGGTATGGTTAGCCATATACATCGCAGACATTGCAATCGCTTCATCATCGCGCTCAAATTTAATATTGATGCGGTGATCCGATTCACGGACGCTGCGTTGTTTTTCCGCTTCTATACAAATGCGATGCATTGCTTCAACGGCTTTAACCGGGTGCTTTCCGGAGGCCGTTTCTGCCGATAACATGATGGCATCAGTACCGTCATAAACGGCATTGGCAACATCAAACACTTCCGCACGTGTGGGAATCGGGTTGTCGATCATGGACTCCATCATTTGTGTGGCGGTAATGGCGACACGATTGAGTTCCCGAGTGCGTTTAATCAGCATTTTCTGTACGGCAGGCAAGTTGGCATCGCCGATTTCTACACCCAAATCGCCGCGTGCAACCATTACTGCATCAGACGCCAGGATGATCTCGTCCATAATGTTTGGCACTATCGCTTCTGCACGTTCAACTTTAGAAACAATACCCGCATGGCAGCCTTCAGCAACCAGTAAACGACGTGCTTCATGAAGATCTTCAGCACAACGTGGAAAAGACACAGCAACAAAATCACACTTCATGATGGCGATAGTTTTGATGTCTTCTTTGTCTTTTTCTGTTAATGCCGCAGCAGAAAGTCCGCCGCCTAACAGGTTAATGCCTTTATTGTTGGACAGATCGCCGCCGACAACAACAGTACAGTTAACGCGCATGTTCTCAACATTAACCACATCCAGCACGATACGACCATCATCCAGTAACAGCCTGCTGCCAGGTTTGACTTCCAGGGCTAATGGTTCGTATGTGATGCCGACCTGGGTGTTATCGCCGGCAGTAGGATCAAGATTAATGTCCAAGGCAAAATCCTGACCTTCGTTTAGAAATACCTTGGTATCTTTAAATCGGGCAATACGAATTTTAGGACCTTGCAAATCAGCCAGAATACCTACGCGTCTCCCAGTTTTTTTGCTGAGTTCGCGTATAGCGTTGGCTCTGTCGATGTGATCTTGAGCGGAACCATGAGAAAAGTTCATCCGGACAACGTCAATACCCGCCTTGAATAAGCCTTCAAGCACACCAGGCTTATCAGTTGCAGGGCCGAGTGTGGCTAAAATTTTGGTTCTTCTTAACATTAGGTGTGGAGTTCCTTATTTGGCATTTACAAAAGCAATAGTGGTGTCCAGCATACGATTTGAGAAACCCCATTCGTTGTCATACCAGGACAAAACTTTTACCAAACGTCCGCCTAAAACTTTAGTCAGTGGTGATTCGTAAATAGATGATGCAGGATTGTGATTAAAATCAATAGAAACCAGAGGTCTTTCATTGATATCCAGAATGCCTTTTAATGCACCTTTAGATGCAGCAGTCAGGATTTCGTCAATTTCAGCTTTGCTGGTGTCTCTAGCCGCCTGGAAGGTTAAGTCAACAACAGAAACGTTGATAGTGGGTACGCGCATAGCGAAACCATCCAGTTTTCCAGCCAATTCAGGCAAAACCAAACCAACAGCTGCAGCCGCTCCGGTTTTGGTAGGAATCATGGATTGTGTGGCTGAACGGGCGCGGCGTAAATCGCTGTGGTACACGTCAGTTAAAACCTGGTCATTGGTGTATGAATGTATAGTAGTCATTAAGCCACTTTCAATACCAATAGCGTCATGTAAAGGTTTTACAATCGGCGCCAGGCAGTTAGTTGTGCATGATGCGTTAGAAATAACTGTGTCTGACGCTTTCAAAGTGTTGTGGTTTACGCCAAATACGATTGTGCCGTCAACATCATTACCGCCTGGGGCTGAAATAATGACTTTTTTTGCGCCGGCAGTAATGTGTGCGGATGCTTTGGCTTTGCTGGTGAAAAAACCGGTACATTCGTGAACAACATCGATACCCAGATCAGCCCAAGGTAATTTTGAAGGATCTCTTTCAGAGAAAACTCTGATTCTGTCGCCATTGATAACGATGTAGTCGCCATCTACAGTGACTTCAAAAGGAAATTTTCCATGCACTGAATCATATTGTGTCAGGTGAGCATTGGTGTTGCTGTCACCTAAATCATTGATTGCAACTATTTGAATTTCATTGGTACGGCCTGACTCGTACAATGCGCGGACGATATTACGTCCAATACGGCCATAACCATTGATTGCAACTTTAATTGGCATTGAGTATCTCCAGAGTGATGATGTGAAAAAATATTAAAGGGGGGTAAACCGAATATTAGAAAGCATTGTAATCATACCAAAATATGGGTTGTTTAGTCTATTGATGATGAAAACCGTCCTTTTTATGTTGCTTAGTAACGATTGTCTTTAACTAAAAAGTAGATTTAACCCGGTCTAAAATCCAAAGTACAAAGATCTTTCGCCGCATGCAGTTGTCCTGAAACCAGCATATTTTTCAGTTGAACGATTCGATGCATGTAAATTTCCGTTAAATCCTTGAATGCTTCCGGAAGATGATGTTTTTCCATGCGGGATAATTGCCCATCAAATGCTGCGGAAACGCTGAGTAAATCCAACAGAAAATAGCGCTCGGGCTCTGAAACCTGATCCAGAACCGACAGAAAGTATTCCCAGTTATCATAGTCACCATGCTCTTTTATTTCAAAGGTATTGCATAGTCTAATGAGTAGCACCAATAAATTAGGATGATAATCCTGCGCTAAAACCATCATGGTTGCGACTGCTCTGATAGCACCTTCACGGGCAACCGGGCTTAACTGGGCAATTATGTCATCAGTCAGAACATTGCTAACAATATGCTCAGCCAATTTATGACCAAACAGTCTTAACCGGGCTTCACGCGCAACTTTATAAAGGGTAAAAGCATCCCAAAAACCAGTGACGGGGATGCCAACCCAACTGAAGGCGTTTCGCATTTCACCTTTACCAGCAATTCGAATCAATAAAAATTTGACCACCATACTGCTGAGTATGACTTTTGCCTTATATAGAGCGGCGACCAGAAATAATTTTGATTTTGATAAATGCTTGCGTGGATCTATGCCCAGATAATGAATGACCGGGTCGGGAACCTCCAGCGCCGCTCTGGCTAGAATATTGGGAACAGCATCATGGAGAGGCAGGCCGGAATCGTCTAAAGTCTGATGATGACCGGTCAGGCACGCCAGACTGAAAACAGTTTTAAGGCCCAGCCAGTATAAAACGGCTAACTCTATAACCAACATGATGGCAAGTACAATACCGTACAGGAGATAGTATGTCGTACTGTCCATGGTTTCTTGATAGGTCCATTCCACCCATATCGTTACAAAAGTGGTTAATGCGCCAATTGCAAAAGCAATGATAGCCGCGAATGCCGTGATGTTACCGGCAAGTGTTTGCAAAGTAACATCAGCCGGCAATTCGTCGATAGTGAGATTACGCAAACCGGCTGTACCGGATTTCTTGCCGAGATAGTGATAATACTTCACCCCCAGATTTTCTAAAAATCCCGGTTCTTCTTTTCTGACAAATGAAGATTTATTGATATTGTCGATTGGTGTTGACATTGTTTATACCTGGTTGCTGAATCAAGTGATGTGTTAGACGAGAAAAATCCACTGCAATTTTACAAGGCTTGATCAGGTTCTGCCGAGCAAACTGATCTTCAATAGTATTCACAGTTAAACAAACTGCCCCATTAACTTGCTCTACAAATTTGTTGCCAGGCAGGATGATGTTGCAGAATCATCAATGCCGAATCCAGCAGTGCAAGGCCCGGTTCGGTCCGGTGCCAGGTCGATGCGCCGGACGGATGGGGCAAAGGGATCGCTTCGGTGCGGTGGCCGTGATAGGTGACAGGGTGAAGCTTGCCGATTACATCGTTGAGTTTTTTCACTTGCATTAATTGACCTATCGCCAGTTTGCCGACCGGCAGGATCAGTTCGGGTTTGAGCAAATCAATTTCCGCTTGCAGCCAGCCAGCGCAGTTATCTATTTCGGCTGGACTCGGCACACGGTCGCCGCCCTTGGGATTTTTACCCGGAAAACAGCGACACACCGCGGCCATGTAGACGCGCCTTCTGAAATTTTCTTCATCCAGCCCGATGCGCTCGAACCATTTGAACATCGTTTTGCCAGCCGTCCAGGCAAAGGGTTTGCCAAAGCCGCCTTCCTTGTCGCCAGGCGCCTGGCCGATCAGTAAAATTGGCGACAGTACCGGGCTTCCGCTGACTACCGGACCGGTCATCGCGGGACATCTACTGCAATTCGACAAGGCGGCGCGGTGGTCGCGCATGAGTTGTTCGCGTATAGACATCAGCTTAAAGATCAATCTCGATACCAACCGGACAATGATCCGATCCGGTAATGTCCGGCAGAATAAAGGCCTGCTTGATTTTGCCGACCATTGCTTTGCTGGTCAACACGTAATCGATCCGCCAACCGACGTTTCTTGCCCTGGCGCCACCTCGGAAACTCCACCAACTGTAGGCCACGGTGTCCGGATGGAAATGCCGGTAGGTATCGACTAGCCCGGCGTCGAGAAAACGGCTGAAACCTTCAATTTCGACCTGGGTATAGCCGGCGGATTTATTGTAATTCGGCTTCGGACGGGCAATATCGATTTCCCGGTGCGCGACGTTGAAATCGCCGCAGGCAATAATCGGTTTTTTGCTTTGCAGTTGCCCGGGCCAATGCCTCGCCCGAATTCGGCACATAGACGTTGAGCAGATAAAAACCCTCGAATTCGGCGACGATCACACGGCCTTCCTGGTCGTGCTCGGCAATGCCGATATCATGAATAATTTGCAAAGGCTCATGTCGGGATAAGATCGTCACACCGGCATAGCCTTTGCGTTCGGCGCAGTTGGAATAAATGTGGTAACCGTCGATACCTTCCAGCGCCTTGTCGATCTGGTCGGCCTGGGCCTTGGTTTCCTGCAGCAGAATGCAGTCGGCATCAAGCCGCGCGAGCGTTTCGGCAAAGCCTTTGCCTTGTACCGAGCGAATGCCGTTGACATTCCAGGAAATTATTTTCATGCGATGATTACGTCTGATGGTTTTGAAGTTGGCTCTTCAATAGTGAAAATGCAATTGGGCGTTATTGTAACCTTATGCTTTTTGGCTATCCAGACGTTTTCGGATTGATTTTTAAGACGGCAAAGTAATTTTGCATTACCCTGTACAGTGATACTTTTAAACAAGAGGCTATCAATCATTGTTCGTGCGCACATATGTACATATAATAAATATATGAAAATTGAATTTGATCCTGACAAAGCCGCTGCATACGCGAAGAGTTGGTGCGTCTAATTTCTGCCTGGAGAGCCAACCAACACCAAAGGAGACGTTATGAGCAACAATTCTGATCCTCTGTTTAACCGTTATGCCGAGCTGGATTTTAGCAATGCCAAACCTGTTTCTGAAATACCGGCATTGACGAAACTGCAAACCGAACATGGCGGCAAGTCGCGGATAACAATGCGAGTAGATAATGACACACTGGCTATTTTTAAGGCGCGCGCTGAAATGAGTGGCGGCAATTATCAAACGCTGATGAACGAGGCGTTGCGGGATGAACGAGGCTTTGCGGCAGTTTGCGCAGGGCATAA
This sequence comes from Methylococcaceae bacterium NSP1-1, assembly GCA_002256465.1. GTDB lineage: Bacteria > Pseudomonadota > Gammaproteobacteria > Methylococcales > Methylomonadaceae > Methylobacter_C. Next base: position 5,857 of record NQJG01000083.1, read on the forward strand.
CGCTGGCCGATGTCGTGCGGGAAACTATTCGGAAGGAATTGCATAAAACTTAAATAATTGCAATCATTGGGAGGCAGATTGGAGTGTTTTTCCATTCCCCATAGCTCGTGGGTCAGCCAACGCGTAGGACTGAATATTGTAGCGTTTTCCGCCGAACGAAAGCTTCAACCATACGGCGCATTACGCTACGCTAATGCGCCCTACGGATTACACCTTACCGAGTTGCAATTTGATGCGCTTGATTGCGAGACCTGAGCCTGTACTTCGTGACCCAGTCCTTTGTTTGAAGTTGAGCCC